>NZ_JAIVFR010000404.1 GCF_020829685.1 Nostoc sp. CHAB 5715
CCTGAGCATAAGCAGCCCGTTTATAAGGATAAGATTTCAGTGTTTCTAAGTAAGCATACTGTTTCGGATTTGTTTTATAGTACTGTGCGGGAACTGATATTGACTGATCGTCTATTGCTAAAATTACGATGTCTTCCGGAGGCAAAATCGGGCCACGCACTTGAAAAAAGGCAGAAAGCGCCTTATTTTCCATCAATTGAACTAATTCTCCACCAGAAGCACTCAGCACTGCTGCACCCATTGCCCAACCGCCAGCGAGGAGATGACCTAAGAGAATCATCCACCTAGACTGACGAGCCGATGCTGTTGACGTTACCTTTGTCGGTTTACTTGAGTGTCTATTGGCAGCAGAGACATAGTTTTTAGTTAAGGTAGATGTAGGTTTTTCTGCCATATCGTGTTACTGATTGATTTAAGTCCAACACTTTTATTTATTCAGACCACGTTTTAGTACAAGCACATTGAAATAAGATTTAAATGACAATCTTATACATTTGTAAAGTATCTTCTATTCATCAACAAACTTTTATTGGCAAAGGTAGCCCCCAAGAGATTCCTACTCAGGTACTGCCTAAATTATTATTTTTCTGTTGAGTGAGTTACAAAAGAGTGATTGTCTCACAGATTATAGCCGGATATACTTCATCTCTGTAATTGGTTGCGGCGAGATTTTCCCCTAACCTAACCAACAAGTACGTTCTTAAGCTGTTACGCATTTAAGTTGCACATCAACTGGTGAGGTTGTCCTTTGTCATTTGTCCTTTGTCCTTTGTCCTTTGTCGTTGGTAAACACAAATAACTAATGACTAATGACTAATGACTAATGACGGTCTACACGGAAAATAGTGCAATATGTAGGCGCGTTAGCTTAACTGGGGTTTTACCAGAAGCTGTCCCAAGCTTGTCTTCTGTCTTTGGCGCAATATTGGTACTCCCGACAAAGCGTATCCTTATACTGAAAGCTAAACCTATAGATAGGGATCAACTTATATCCTACCCTAAGCCTATGCCATACCTCTTTAGGAGTAAAATTTAGTGTTATACAGTTATGAATGCTGTTACTAGTTCAATTTTATTGGTAGATTTTGATCGCAGGGTGGCTCTTGCAGTGCCGGAGGTGAATAAGGTTTAGCACCCAGTATCTCAACTCCAATGTTGCAGGCGTTTTTATGCCTTGAAAGAGGTAGGATAAAAGCTACAGATGAAGAGTTAGTTTATAGATATTAGCAAACAAGGCATTTGAAAATTGCTATAATCTATTGTTCCATCTAAATTCATATATATTATTAGGTGTAAATTTGTATGGGTTCTCCAATGAATCGTCTGTCTATTTTTGTAGACGGAAACAATATGTTCTATGCTCAACAAAAAAATGGTTGGTTTTTTGACCCGCGGCGAGTTTTAGAATACTTCAAACATGAGCAATCAGAAACAACATTAATTAATGCATTCTGGTACACTGGCTAAAAAGACCCACAAGATCAGCGAGGTTTTAGAGATGCTCTAATTAGTCTAGGATATACAGTTAGAACTAAAATTCTTAAAGAATATTATGATGATACCTCTGGTCGTTACTCGCAAAAAGCGAATTTAGATATTGAAATTGTTGTAGATATGTTTAATACAGTAGACCAGTATGACCGAGTAGTATTATTCAGTGGCGATGGAGATTTTGAAAGAGCAATCGAACTATTACGTTCAAAAAATACACATATTACAGTAGTATCGACAGAAGGAATGATCGCTAGAGAACTACGGAATGCTACTGACAGATATATAGATTTAAATGATATCAGAGATCAAATAGAAAAAACCGAAGGTTAGTAGTCTTAGCAATTATTTACAAAGGTAAGAGTAAAAAAAACTAAGGTTGAAGATATTTTGATACATAAGTAAAAATTAAACAAGAAAGCACAAATGACAAACAAAACAGACCGAATCATCATTTTTGATACTACACTGCGAGATGGAGAGCAGTGTCCAGGAGCAACTCTGAATATAGACGAAAAGCTAGTTATTGCCAAGCAACTAGCGCGTCTGGGTGTGGATATAATTGAGGCAGGCTTTGCCTTTGCCAGTCCTGGAGATTTTGAAGCAGTCAGCAAGATTGCCCAAATTGTGGGGACAGAAAATGGTCCGGTAATTTGCAGTTTGGCCACCATATCATCGTTCTTGGCTTTAAAATATTCAACATAGATGGCCTGCCCGTTTTTATAGCGGCTTTCCACTATTTTCAATACCTTCTCCGTTTTTTCGACACCTACCAGGGCTGATTTCAGCGATTCTTCAGAAGATACAAGATCATAATAGGCCTGGGTGACCTGGAGCTGGACCTGCTGTTTCACTTCTTCGATTTTCGTTTCAAGAATGCTCTTCTGGATTTTCGTTTGCTGCATTTTGTGCTTCTTTTCATATCCGTGATAAAGATCCCATTGCACGCCTATTTGTGCCAGGGCATATGCCTGGTTCCGGAAAGTATATCCGAATCCCTGGAAACCCGTGCTGCCACCTACAGACAGCTGAGGAAGTTTTGCGTTTTTGGTCTGCATGAGTAAAATCGTCTCATTGACCTTAATACCGCTTTGCAGCTGATTAAATTCCGGCCTGTTGATGAGGGCAGATTGCTTGGACCGCTCCAGGTCTTCCACATGAACAGGAATATTGACCAGGGAGGTATCTGCAATAATATCCGTAGTAAGATCGCGGTTCAGCAGGAAGTTAAAATAGGCTTTGGCCGACTCCCGGTTTTTGCGGAAAACCGAATTCTGCTGATCCAGTTTACTGATCTCATATTCGGTAGACATGACCGCGTCTTTCAGAGCCACATTATTAGCCACCAGTTTCTGATTCAGGACCAGGAATTGGGATAAAACAGTCCTGGACTGATCAATCAGCTTAATGGTTTCAAGTGTCTGCAGATATTGATAGTAGGCGGTTTCAATCGTATATCTCAGCTCATATTTCAGAGCTTTTCTTTTGGCCTCCTCGGTTTGGAGCAGCTCCTTTTGCAGCAGGATATTGTATTTGATATCCGTATTGAAGATAGGATATTGAAAGGTCACTTTGGTTTCATGAAAATTGTTGGGGGCCAGCTGCTGGCTGACATTCTCGACCATCGGGAAATTGGAGCTGGAGGTCAGCTGGTTAAGGGTTTTGTAAACCGGGTTCAGCAAGTCTCCGATCGGAAAATCAAGTTTACGCCCCCCGGCAGCCAGGGTGTAATTGGGAGCAAACGCAATTCTTGGCGAAAGGTTGCTTCTGGCGATGTCAATGTTTTTGACCGCTTTCTCAAATTCGAGGTTTTGTTGTTTCAGGGCCAGGTTGCTTTCAAGTCCCTGCTGCACATAGCTTTGCACAATCCCGGACTGGGCTGCGGCCTGGCCGCCAATACATGTTAAACAGAGGTAAAAGGTTATTTTTTTCATGAGTACTCTTTAGGTATATGGGCTGTTTCTTTTAGGAAACATTTTATAGGATCTGCGTGGTTATTTCATCGTAAAACTGGTCTTCACCATATTGCTGACCGACTTGGCAATGATATCCCCTTTTTCGTTGGTGATCTGACATTCAGCATGAACAATCGTGTTGCCGTTACGGACAATACTTGATTTCACGAGGATTATCTCACCTATTTTGGCGGGGTTCAGAAAGTCGACATTCAGGTTGACAGAAGCATAAAAAGCACCCTTATCCAGGGAATAAACCGTTGCCCCGATCACTTCGTCCATCATGGCAGAAGCTACACCGCCGTGGAGTATCATGGCCGGGTTGGTAAATTCGGGCTTTACTTCAAATTCAAAGCCCAGACTTCCGAATTCTGCACTTACCAGTTTGCCATCCAGCCATTTAGCCAGCAATGAAGGGCTGTTTTCGCCCATCCTGTTACCGATGTTGGCTTTAAAGAATTCAATTATTTTGTTTGTCATTGCCTATTTTACCTAAATGTGTATTATTAAACGCGTTTTCAAATTTTAATCCATAGCCGAATACCCTGTCCATGGCCGAATGAGAAAAAAGAATTACACCAGATAAGAGCAAGATTGGAGATGCTATTGCAATTCCAATGCCATAAATGAATATGGCTAATGCTTTATGGTGAAAAAAATTATAAACCCATGCTCCGTCTTTCGGGTTTATCGTATATCCTATCATGCTAAGGTCCGGTAACAGCAGACAAGCCGGGAAATACCACCAGGCATAGTCCAGCTGACTGAATAAAATAATGCCGAGAAAGAACTGTCCGGCTTCTTCAAGGGTGATCAAGGTTTTCATGAGGGCTGGGTTTGAGAGATTAAACAAAGGCTTAATTACTGTACTTTCTTTTCATTAAAGAAATCCTTTCAGATATATTATTTCATTTTCTCTCCTAGCTTTCTGACTTTTTCAAGTTCTCTGGCCCTGAATGATTCTTTTGATAACCTCACCGGCCCTATAGAAGTTATTCCGACAGGGGAGATTCCGCAAAATTCGAAAGTCATTCTTTTAAGGGCTTTGTAGCCCGGCCCCCCGTTAAAAATCCTGTAAAACCAGGCCGGCTGGTCCATCGTACATATGATGCGGGCTGTCCTTCCTTTCAGTAGTTTTTTCCACCAGAGCGAGTTTTCTATCTTCTCAAATGCGAATCCCGGCAGGAGAATACGGTCGAAAAAACCCTTCAGCAAAGCCGGAACACCGCCCCACCACAGCGGGTGAACGACAACAATATGTTCTGCCCAGAGAATCTTTTTCTGAGCCGCGATCAGGTCCGGTTCCAGGTTGGTCCTTTTTCTGTACCCATACTCGAGGTTGGGGTTGAATTCCAGGTCATAAATGTTGAGTACCTCTATTTCTGCCCCTGCATTTAAAGCTCCGGTCCGGTAGGCATTGGCCAGGGCCTGGCAGTAACTTTCTTTGTCGGGATGGCCCTGGATAAGTAATATCTTTTTCATAAATGTGATTAATTTTTTACTGCAATAAACAGAATACTGGCAAACAGCCAGAGGCATAAAGGGGTATAATAACGGGTGTCAAGTAAGGCAAATGCTGTATTTCTGATCTTTTTAGTCAGTCCGACATACCTGAACTCGCCGATAGCCCTGACCAGGAATATTCCGCTGACGATGTATAAGGCTGTATCTTTGAATCTGTCGATTGGGCTGAAAGAGACTAATCCTGATCCGGTGAGCATCAGAAAAGAAAATACCATGAGGCCAAAAGCCACTGTCAGAGTGGCCAATGCACCGGGTTGAAAAGAGAGTTGTCCTTTCATGTTGCCCGGGATCGCATATGCGGCACCCCATTTACCCCCAAGAGCCCAATAGATATGGATAGCGGAAATCAGGAAAAACACAAGGGCATTGATAACCGACAAGGTAATAACCATGATTTCTAATGTCTTTTGTATGAAAGAATTAAACCCAGCCCCAAACCGACCAATGAGATTCCGAAAACAGCCACACCTACCCAAAGTATCCAGATCATGCTGTTTGGCTGATTAAGCTGATTGCCGATAGCAGCTGCAAAAAAACCTCCGCTGATCAGGATAGCTGCAAACGGGAAACCGGAACGAAGCATCCATCTGACTCTCTCCTTATATATCGTGTGATCAACAAAAAGAAGTGTAACCAGTGAAAGGATCACCAAAACACCCGCATGGGCATGACCGGCACGGAACATGCTTTTCTGAAAGTCTGTCAGCGGCATATCAAACTGACCGGACAGCACCGATAACAAAAAAGTACCTCCGTAGGCAATGGACGGAACCGTCAGAATGATGATTCCGGCCATTAATTTTGCTTCTCTTGTAATCATAAACTTTTCAAAGTTTGTGAGAATAACTCCAGGGCTCTGATCAACCTCGGAATTCTCTCGGATTCATCAAACATCAGTGTTCTTTTGCGGAGATGTAGCGTAACAAGCCCATGAACGGTCGCCCACACCATCATCGAAAGGTCATCCAAATCGTAGCCTTTGAAATGCCCGGCATCGAGACATCTCTGTACCACGGCTTTCAGCATGCCGAATGCCCTGTTGCCATCTTCCCAGATGTCGTCGCTACAGGCCAGGGCTTCAATGGGTGAAATCATCAGGAACATCAGGTCATATAATTCCGGATTTTCAAGGCCATACCGGAGGTATTGTTCTCCCATACCGATCAGCTGATCCATGGGGTTTTCAATATAAGCCACCGCTTCAAATGATTTTATAAGCCCGATAAAGGATTCGCTGTGTAAGGCAAAAAGCAGTTCGTTTTTGTCTTTGAAATACAGATAGATGGTACCCGGACTGTATTCTATAGCATCGGCGATGTTACGGATACTTGTTTTTTC
>NZ_JAIVFR010000405.1 GCF_020829685.1 Nostoc sp. CHAB 5715
GGAAATCAAGGAATTTGGGAAATTACTATGCCAACGAGATGAAGCAAACTGCGTTACAGGAGTTTTGTTTTGGTTGCTTGGGCATGGTGGAAAACCATAAGTAACTACGCAAAATTAATTACAGTCATTGCGAGCGAAGCGAAGCAATCCCAGCCCTTGCGATTGCTTCATTTCGCTTCGCTGCATTCGCAATGACATTGTGTAATTAATTATGTTTACCTACTTACTTTTCATTACCTCGTTTGATAATTGAACTTACCAGACATCTGGTGAAATTAAATATGCGTTATCTAGAACCCTTGTAGAGACGTAGCAATGCTACGTCAAAACAATTCTTTTTCACCAGATGTCTATTTATTTAACGTGAGTTCGACAAACCCCTCCCTGCCTCCCCTGCTCAAGAACAGCCTGCCTTAACAGATAAATTTGCTTAACCCAAGCGTATTGGTTTTTAGGGCGGGTAGGACTGGTGTGGTAAGTACGTAAGCGCAGCTAGGCTATCGCTTTAGTACAATAGACCTCTTGCAAAAGTCCTAGATGTGTGGGACAAGTAGGTTAGAGTTGGGTAGCATTGATGACGTTGGAAAAAAGAGAGAGAGTACCTTACGTACTTCCAAACAAGCAAATGCTGTTGCTCAACAAGCAAATGCTGTTGCTCAACAAGTAAATGCTGTTGCTCAACAAGTAAATGCTGTTGCTCAACAAGTAAATGCTGTCGCTCAACAAGCAAATGCTGTTGCTCAACAAGCAAATGCTGTTGCTCAACAAGCAAATGCTGTTGCTCAACAAGCAAATGCTGTCGCTCAACAAGCAAATGCTGTCGCTCAACAAGCAAATGCTGTCGCTCAACAAGCAAATGCTGTCGCTCAACAAGCAAATGCTGTTGCTCAACAAGCAAATGCTGTCGCTCAACAAGCAAATGCTGTCGCTCAACCTGACTTTTGACAGGATGTGGAAAAGGGGATAGACTTTTGCAAAAATTCAAAGTCTTTGACGCCAGATGTAACCCTGCCTTAACGCTAAGAGCGAACAAGTCGGCACAGCCGCAAGGGCGCAGTGGCTCCTCCTTAAAGGAAGAGAGAAATAGAAGTGAGGTTTTTCAGATACCGTGAAAAATTAGAGTCGTTAATAGCTACCTATACAGAAAATGCCCCTTAAAATCGTCCAGAACTTTGATAGCAGTTTCACTCTTGAAGCACAAGCTCAAGAAACTTTATTCAATTTATTGACCAGCGAGGCTTTTTTAAACCAAATTTGTCAACAGTTGCGGTGTCAGCAAGTTAAATTTACAGAATTACTTTTCCAACCAGTTCCTTACAGCTTAACTACCATTAAAGGAATGCCAGCAGAATTTGAAAAGTATCATGAATCTGATGAATATGCCATCATCAACGTACCGCCAAATTTCATGTTTAGTGCTAAGATTTTTAAACCCAGTCGTCTTTGTGCAATTTATCAAAAAGTGGATAAAGGATAATTTTAAAGATAGTTTTTCTCTAATTAGCAATTCTCAATATAGTCAGGTACCGCTTAACCTCACCCCGATAAAGCTGTGCTTTATCTCCCCTCTCCTTACTAAGGAGAGGGGTTGGGGTGAGGTTTTGATATGATGTACTTCATGCACCTGGGAACCGCTATAGCAATTCTCAATTTTGAAGGCAAATAGTAAGTTTAATATTTGATGTATGGCTCTTGAAACAAATCTTTCTTCTTTGGCAGCCCTAGAATACATTCCTTACATTGACGATCGCGGCCAATTACCCGAACAATTTCAGGGTAAAATCGGGGTATATGCTATCTTTGACCAAGAAAAAGTGCTGCAATTTGTAGGATACTCCCGTGATGTTTACCTCAGCCTCAAACAGCATTTAGTCCGTCAGCCACAGCAATGCTATTCGGTCAAAGTTAAAACTATTGAGCGCCCTAGTCGCACAATTTTAGAAAATACTGAAAATGCTTGGATTGCTGAAAATGGCAGTGTCCCTTGGGGAAATGGGGATCAAAAGGAAAAATGGACTCATCCCATTGATGTCAAAGTCGTAATGACACCTGAAGAACAGGCAAATTATCACAATCCAGCTAATGATGAATTAGCACAAATAAAAATTATTAAAAATGTGGCGCGGAGAGTAGAAGCAGAAATTTCAACGCAATTATTAGAAGTGCGTGGTTTGCAAATGCAAATTCGCTTCAATCCGAAATTGAAAGAAGAAGGTTTACTAGATTTGAAGTGAAGGTAGTTTTGGGGAAAACTATCTTGAGAATATTGCTTGTAATCTCCCATGACAATACAGCTGCTGAACGATCGCTATCAAGTTATCCGCGCGATCGCTACCCCACAGCCAGAGCAATGCTGGATACTTTGCAGAGCATAGCAAATCCAATTCCACTGACGCAACCCCTGTTGACCGGACAATTCGCTTTTTCTTAGTTCGCTTTTTCGCCCATTGCGGACGTAATTGATAATTGATTCACCTTGGAGTCAGAGCAACTAATTTCAATTACGAAAAAAACCAAACACGTAGTATCAATATTCAGAGCAAGCGCTACAGTAAGCCACTGCGGTGGACGGGAACACCTGCATAAAGCAAGTGGCGTGCGTGGGGTATTATTACAGCAGTTTTCATGTATTTGAACCACATCTATCGTAGGGGTTTAGCAATGCTCATTGGTGTCAACTTAAGCTAAAAATCGCTTATCTGTTAACTTCCTCACCCGCCTTGGAATGAATTCCTTTGGCTTTTAGCTCAAGTCTACTGAAGTAGACTAAAAATTTTGACAGACTACTAGTCATCTTCAGATGACTTTTGCTATGAGCAAGGAACTTCAGTTCCTTGCGGGACATGGCTTTTACGTTAAGTTGACACGTATGAGCAATGCGCTTTACCCCTACCGCGTGGTCTATTTACCTGAAAATAGCTGTAATTGCGAATTGCGAATTGCGAATTGCAAATGACTCAAGCAACTGTAGTCTCTGCACCGCCACCTCAAACAGTGCCTGTCAAATCACAGCCTACCCCTCAAAGTAATAGTCAGAATAATATCCTCATCGGCAGTTTGATTTCAGGTGGGCTAATCGGTGCATCTGTGATTATTAGCCAAGTGTTACCAAAATCTTCTCAATCTACAGCAGACAAAACGGTGTTACCTTCACAAACACCGTCAACTGTCACAAGCCCCGTGATAGAAACTCCTAAATTTATACCAACCACCCCATTTCCGACTCAATCTACATCTTCGGTAAATATAATATCGCCAGATGCTACCACGGCTGTCAGCACTTATTTCTGGCTTTCCCAAAGACTTGTAACTGATACAGATTTGGATGGCAAAGACGGTTTGGAACTAGATATTATGCGAAATTCGATTTTTGCCAGTCACGGTCGCCGTTTTGATACTCCTGAATTACAAGATTACTTTAATAAGCAACCTTGGTATCACCCTATATATTCACCTAAAGCATTTCCACTTAAATTGCTGTCAAAATTAGAGCAACAAAATGTAGAGTATATCAGCAAATATCAAGATCGTTACGGCTTGAGATATTTTAATAAATAAGATTTTTGTGATTATACCATTTTTTTGTAATTAAACCATTTCACAAAATATCTGATATATATATAACGGTTCTCCTTTGCATAAATAAACTACTTTTTTAAACCTCACCCCCAACCCCTCTTCTTACCAAAATGAGGGGAGTATTTGCACGCCTCAAAACGGAATGAGATTCAGACTGTATTGCACCCAAGTCAGAAGCGCTATATTGGTAGGGGCATACTGCTGTACGCCCTTACACGCGATGCATTTATTGCAAAATATTCTTGTAAATGGTATAACTTCTAAGTATATTAGCTTGGACTTATCAAAGGATTTCTTGCTACTTATTAGATAATATCTAGGTTAGCTAGTGTAACATAGTAGACAGATTACTAGATATTTAATAGCCTCAAATTGCTGGATATTAGAAGCTAATCCTAGCGAAGTCTATATGGAGTCAGAGCTAAACTGTTTTTTTATTTCCCAAAGTCCATCTCTAGATACTAGGCAGTTTGAGAACCAGGCATTTATATTTAATATATAAGATTGCTATTTCCAGGATTAGCAATCCATAAGTTAAAGAAATGCCATTTTTATATTTTCTTTGTTATTTTGTATTTAACGGGACAGTTCTTCCTGATTTGGTGGGCTTAAATAACAATTAGTTAAACAATTTCCCCCCAAAGATGCATGTAAATTATTTGCCTTGTGCTTCTTTTCCTTCCTAATTTCCAAGCATAATGCAAATTGGTTAACAGATTACATGCTAATATTCTCAATCGGCAAATAGTTCATCTACACAAGGAAAACCTTGCCTACAACTATGCTTAAAACAATTAATCAGCGTATTTTTCTGCCTGCTTTTGTTAGCCCTTTAGAAGAAAAGAATCAAACAGCTAGTAAAAAGCGATTTGCTAGACCTAAATTAGATTTACTGCAACCATTACGTCAATGGCTGGACAAATTTGAGATTCAAAATCGGAAATTAGCCAAACTTATTGCTAAAGTGATTCCCGCCCAGTGTCCATTCGAGCGTGATCTCATGCTTTTTGGTCGCAAAATAGGGCATATTCCGCCAATGTGCAAACTTAATCCGCTTTATAACGAACTTGTCTACTTGCGTTTTCGCGCTTTGTGCTATTTAGTAGATCAGTGTGGAGAGGATATTCAATCCTACTGCTGAACATAACTAGAAAAAACACAATATGGAAATTAAAATTGAGCATCAACCTAAGACTTGAACGCCTCAATGAATTGGGTGTCTTTAAATGGGGAATTTGGAAAAAAGAAGTTTCAAAATTTCCTTGGACTTATGATTCTCAAGAAACTTGCTACTTTTTGGAAGGTGATGTTATTGTTACTCCTGATGGTGGACAGCCAGTGCAAATGGGTAAAGGCGATTTGGTGACTTTTCCTGCTGGTATGTCCTGCACATGGGAAATTACAAGGGATGTAAAAAAACATTATTACTTTGATTAGTCAACAGAAAAGATTGATCCCCGTTGTCTAGTTGATGATCCACAATACTAACATCTCACTACTCAATTTGGATTTCTACTATAAGGGGGTTCGCAGCGATTGTCGTAGGATAAAGTGGCATCGGTAAATTGCTTATATCCATATCTGTCGAAACTTGTTGCGACTCCATCCCCTAAACAATACTCATAGAAATAAATAGTCTCATTCCCTCCAAATTTGGCAGAAAGTTCTTGCCAGGTTGGTGGCTGATAACTAAAAATATAGTTGTAAAATTTTGCTGCTTCAGCTTGGTCGTAATTATAACTTCCTTGGTATTGAGAAAAATCAGTGTTAAAATTTAGTTTGATATATTTAACCTAACGCGCCTACATATTGCACTATTTTCCGTGTAGACCGTCATTAGTCATTAGTCATTAGTCATTAGTGTTTACCAATTGGACTTTGGATAAAGGACAAATGACAAATGACAAAGGACAACCTCACCAGTTGATGTGCAATCTTATTTGCGTAACAGCTTATAAATACTGTTGATGAGCAAAAATATTCCAGTTAATCCGATAAAAGTTTGGCAGAGATGATGGAATTTCATAGCGTCGCCACCACAGAAAATCCAGAGAGTTCATAATCAAATTAGTGGGAGTTTAGCAGAAAAAGGTTTCGTCCCACCGCAATTTTATTGAGGAAATTCATCAAAAATGTTACTGCATTTAAGTACTTGGCAAGAAGTCGAAGCTTATTTACAGCAGTCAAAGGGGATTATTTTCCCTATTGGTTCCACAGAACAACATGGGCCAACAGGGTTAATTGGCACTGATGCCATTTGTGCAGAAGCGATCGCAGCTGGTGTAGGTGATGCAACTGGCGCGATCGTTGGCCCTACAATCAATGTGGGGATGGCACTGCACCATACTGCCTTTCCTGGCACAATCAGTCTGCGTCCCAGCACTTTAATTCAAGTAGTGCGAGATTATGTAACTTGTTTAGCCAAAGCTGGTTTTAGCAAGTTCTACTTTATTAACGGACATGGTGGTAATATCGCCACTCTGAAAGCTGCTTTTTCAGAAACTTACGCGCATTTAGAAGATTTGCAGATTCCCAATGCTCAACATATGCAATGTCAAGTGGCAAACTGGTTTATGTGCGGTTCTGTATATAAGCTAGCTAAAGAAATATAGGGGGATCAAGAAGGTTCTCATGCAACGCCAAGTGCGGTAGCCGTGACGCAGGACGCATATCAAGAGGCGATTAAGCAAGCGCCCCTTTCACCAGAAGTTGCACGCGGACACAGGA
>NZ_JAIVFR010000406.1 GCF_020829685.1 Nostoc sp. CHAB 5715
ACAAGCGGGTAAAATTTCCCGTGGTAAGAACACCTTAACTCGAACTTCTTCGGGGCGATCGCTATTATCACCCACTTTAATCAAGTGATACACACTCACCAATTCCTGTCCTGGCCCAAGGTCAACACCACCTTGAAACTGGAGATAATTAAACCCGTAGGCATAAAGGGCTGTAGCGGTAGGAAGCAAGAAATCTGCCTCCACCTTAATTATCTCTACACCATTCTTATCCGGTGCTAAAAACTCATGGTCAAAGCCATTTTCCGTCAACCACTGAGAAATTTTACCCGCTTGTACCAATGACTCTTCTTTGGCAGCTGGTACTGGTTTAGATTCTTCTTCAGCCACGGGTTTGTTCCTCCTTTTGTGCCTTTTCTGTCAGCAGTGCAGGTGGTATTGGCATACCAATCGCTTCCGTCAATTCTTTTGGTGGTACAGAACGAGTTTCTGACTGCAAATACTTACCAGTTAAGATTTCATCTACTGGCTTCAGGTTATGAGTCGTGCTGTAGTAGCGGTGGGTTTGCTTAATTTTATGCCGCTCTTGCATCGATTCATTGGAGATTTTCTTCCGCAGCTTAATAATTGCATCGATAATTGCTTCTGGACGGGGAGGACAACCAGGTAAATACACATCCACAGGAATCAGTTTATCGACTCCGCGCACTGCTGTAGGGGAATCAACGCTGAACATCCCGCCAGTAATTGTGCAAGCACCCATCGCAATTACATACTTTGGCTCTGGCATTTGTTCATAAAGACGCACCAGTTGGGGAGCCATCTTCATCGTAATAGTCCCTGCCGTAATAATTAAATCGGCTTGGCGGGGGCTAGAACGGGGAATTAGCCCAAAACGGTCAAAGTCAAATCGGGAACCAATTAAAGCTGCAAACTCAATAAAGCAGCAAGCAGTACCAAACAGCAACGCTGAGTTAGAAGAAAAGGCAGAGTTGTTGGCGATGCAAAAGCAAGAAGTCGAGCGCAAAAATCGGGAAATTGAACAAGCAAGACTCTCTTTAGAAGATAAGGCTGAACAACTCGCCCTTTCTTCAAAATACAAATCAGAATTTCTCGCCAACATGTCCCATGAACTGCGGACACCGTTGAACAGCTTGTTAATTTTGGCGAAGTTGTTGTCAGATAACATCGATCGCAACCTCACCGCCAAGCAAGTCGAATACAGCCAAACAATTTACTCAGCAGGTAATGATTTGTTGGCGTTAATCAATGACATTCTGGATCTCGCCAAAATTGAATCTGGAACTATGTCCATTGACATGACTCAAATGCCATTGACAGAGTTGGGCGATCAGATTGAGCGCACCTTTCGGCAAATCGCTCAGAGCAAAGGACTTGCTTTCACAATTGAATTGACTCCCGAATTGCCCACAACCATCTATACAGATGTCAAACGCTTACAACAGGTGTTGAAAAATCTCCTCTCCAACGCTTTTAAATTTACAGAGCAAGGAGAGGTACGCTTGCGGATTGCGGTAGCGAAGCAGGGATGGAGCAAAGACCAAGAAACTTTAAATCGCGCCCAGATTGTCATCGCCTTCTCAGTCAGCGATACAGGCATTGGCATTGCCCCCGACAAGCAGAAAGTGATTTTCGAGGCATTTCAGCAAGCCGATGGCTCTACCAGTCGGAGATACGGCGGTACCGGATTGGGCTTATCAATTAGCCGTGAAATCGCCCGTCTCTTTGGCGGCGAAATTAAACTAATCAGTCAACCCGGTCAAGGCAGCACCTTTACATTCTACTTCCCACAATTGAGTCCTGAGTCTACATCAAAACCATTCCCCACTCCCTACTCCCCAATTAGTACAGACGCGATTAATCGCGTCTCTACCCACTCCCCACTCCCCACTCCCCACTCCCTACTCCCCACTCCCCAATCCCCACTCCTAAATGACGATCGCACTACTATTGGCATAGGCGATCGCGTGTTACTAATTGTTGAGGATGACGTTAATTTTGCGCGTATCCTGCTAGAGATGGCGCAACAACACGGATTCAAGGTAATCACTGCCCAAACAGGCAGTACAGGTTTGATGTTAGCGCAGCAATTCCTGCCTTCAGCCATTTTGCTAGATATCAGGTTGCCAGAAATGGATGGTTGGACTGTATTAGATCGTCTCAAGCATGACCCTAATACCCGCCACATTCCTGTACATATTATGAGCGTTGAGGAAGGGAGACAGCGCGGTTTGCAACTAGGAGCGATCGCATATCTGCAAAAGCCCTTAACCAGTGAAACAATATCCGAGGCGTTGGGCAAAATTAAAGGTTTTGTTGAGCGCCAGGTGAAAAATTTGTTGGTAGTCGAAGACGACGACACTCAACGGCTTAGTATTGTTGAGTTGATTGGCAACAGCGATGTTTCTACTACTGCGGTTGGCACTGGTGCAGCAGCTTTAGAAGCTATTCGCTCCCAGCATTTTGATTGCCTCGTTCTCGATTTAGGGCTACCCGACATGACTGGGTTTGAACTAATCGAACAGATAAAGCTTCTACCTCACGGCAAAACTTTACCAATTATTGTTTACACAGGTAGAGAAATTAGCAAAGCTCAAGAAACAGAACTTAGACGAATTGCCGAAACAATCATCATTAAAGATGTGCGATCGCCCGAACGTCTCCTTGATGAAACAGCATTATTTTTACACCGAGTCCAAGCAAATTTACCAGCACCCAAACGAGAAATACTTGAACAACTGCATTCTTTTTGAAGACACTTTCACGTGGCTGCATGAGCTCAGCTACCTGGCCAGTTTCGGCCTGGTGGCAGGTCATATTCTTAATATCCGTTATTGCAAACATTGCTGATGAAAAAATTGCCTGTAACCGTATTGTCCGGATTTTTAGGAGCCGGAAAAACAACTTTGCTCAACCATCTCCTGCACAATAAAGCGGGTCTGAAAGTAGCCGTCATTGTCAACGACATGAGCGAGGTCAACATTGATGCCCGGCTGGTGGAAAAAGAGAACACACTATCAAGAACAGAAGAAAGACTGGTGGAGATGTCAAACGGATGTATCTGCTGCACACTCAGGGAAGACCTCATGATTGAAGTGGAGAAGCTGGCCCGTGAAAATCGTTTTGATTATCTGCTGATTGAATCCACGGGTATTTCCGAACCGGTGCCGGTGGCACAGACCTTCAGTTTTACGGATGAAGCTAATGGCATAGATTTATCAAAATGGTCTTACATAGACAGCATGGTAACGGTGGTGGATGCTTTTAATTTCAGTAAGGACTTCGGCTCTTCCGACACGATCCACTCAAGGGCATTGAATGAGGATGCCAGCGATCAAAGACCGATCGTTAATCTTCTGACCGACCAGATTGAATTTGCAGACATCATCCTGATCAACAAAGCGGATCTTGTGAGTCATGAGCAGCTTCATGAACTCAGGACATTAATAAGTAAACTGAATCCACACGCTAAAATTATCCTTTCCACTTTCGGCAGGGTTGAGCCGTCTGCGATCTTAGGCACCGGGCTTTTTGATTTTGAAACGGCCCAGGCCTCCGCAGGCTGGATCCAAGAAATACAGAATCACGAAAATGGGAAAACACACCAACCGGAAACAGAGGAATATGTTATTTCATCCTTTGTGTTCAGGGATAAACGGCCTTTTCACCCTGAAAGATTCTGGGATTACATTTCGGAAGACTGGCATGCGGGCATTATCCGCTCCAAGGGGCTTTTCTGGCTGGCTTCCCGGCCTTATGAAGCCCTCAACTGGTCACAGTCAGGCGGCTCGCTCAGGGCCGAAAGTGCCGGGATATGGTGGGTTAGTAAGCCTTTCAACGAAAGAATCAGGTATGCTTCGTTTGTTGAAAATCAGGCAGCCATCGAATCACGCTGGGATAGGCGTTTCGGTGACAGGCGAAATGAACTGGTGATCATCGGCCAGGACCTTAACCATAGCCTGGTTACGGAAGAACTCCGGCAATGTCTGTGCACTGAAAAAGAGATCAGTGAAATGGAATCGGGAAAGCGTTTTAAAGACCCTTTCCCGGTTGTCTGATCACCTTTTCACTTTACCTGGTAGGTCTTTCTCCCTGTCACGGGCGTTCCCGGGAAAACGAGACCTTCCAGGTATATTTCAAAAGTAGCCTCATTGTCGGTATTAAAATACTCAAACTTTCCTTTGCCTGTGGCATCGGTCCTGACCACAGGATTCCAGTAAACCGTAGACCTGAAATCCGGGCGTTCATTTCCCGGAATCTCCTGGTCATAGGGCGGTACATAGAACTCGGCAGGCACCGAATACCCCTTCCAGCCAAATCTTTTTATCCCCGGAGTGTTGTCATTTTTCCAGTCATAATCCGGATTACCTCTTTTCGTTAAAACAGAAATCACACCGTTTCCACCTCTTGATCCGTAAATGGCTGCAGACGGACCTTTTAATACATCAATATATTCAACATCCGTTGCCGGTATGGAGAGAATAAGACTCTTGTCCACGATGGTGCCGTCAAGGATATAAGTCGGTTCCGAACTACCCGATAAGGTACCGATGCCCCGGATCACCACACTGGGGTTAAACATATCCCCCGAAACCTGTACTCCGGCTACCCGGCCTCTCAGTATCTCCAGCACATTGCTGTATCCGGTCATGTTATCAGTGACTTTGATGCTGGCATCAGGCTGACCGTAAAGTACCCGCCTGTCTTTCAGCCGCTGGTCCACTTTTTTTGCCTTTACGACAAATTCGTCCAGGAAAATAACCTTGTTCAGTCTTAATTTTCTTTCCAGCTCCAGTATCTCCTTACTGAATTTGAGATAAGCAGCCAGGTCATGGGCAGCAAAAGTAACCGGCCGGTAGGGGATTCTGACCAAATCAATCTGCCTGAAATCATTATTACCGATGATGATGGCAGTGTTCCGGTTGTTCTTACCGGCAATGGCCTGAAGCAGCACCCTCACAGAATCTTTCACATCCAGTCCGTAGAATTCGAAACGCCCGTCTAATTCAGCTTCGGTGAAGTACAACTGGGTTGAGCTGTCCGGTTTGGTTATCATCATGGTCAGGTTCACCGCTTTTTCAAAGTTTTTACCGTTGGGTTTGGTAATTTCCCCGGAAATGGCCAGCCCTCTTTCCAAAGGGTACAGATAGGGTTTTTCCTGGTAATTGAGCACCTGTTCCCAGCTGTACCTTCTCCATCCCTGGGTCATGAGCAGCAGGTCAAGAAGCACAGACGCTTTGGGATCGCCGGCGACAAAATAGGCCGCAGGATTCTCCACATAGCCTTTTACCTCAGACTCAAGCATCAGGTAGGACCGGATATGCCGCTCATCATCGTGGTCTTTGATCTGGTTTTTATCCAGCACGGCTACAGAAAACTCCCCGGCCAGGGGCTCCCCTTTGGGACCCGAAACCTGGATTTCGACCGTCGTTTTACTTCTTTTCACGTAAGTACTCTGAGTAAGATTAAAAGTCACTTCCGGCGACCGGCCCAGGTTGTTATAAATGAGTCTCTCACAAACCGGCCGCGACTGTATGTTGAGTAACGTGATTTTTATCAGGCCTGCAGGCAGTTCTTCTTTAGGAATAAGGATCGCAGAAGCAGGTTTTGTGAGCTGAACGCGGGCAGAGTAAACCACCTTTCCACGGCATTGTGCTACCAGGATCATGTCTTCAGGCTCTGTAACTGTGTTTCTGAAAACAAAAGTCTTCAGGTTTTTAGGATTCGAAAAATTATCCGTCATGAGGATATATCCTTTTTCTGCAATGTCCGGAAAAGCGATGTCTTTTTCTTCAATAGCATTAAAACTCACCCTGGCCCTGTATTTCTGTCCTTTCTCGGGGGTAAAATTAAAAATTCCCATGCCCAGGTGCTGGCTTTCAAATTTAATAACGGTATCTCCCGCACTGTTAAAAACAGCCCCGGTTACATTGACGCCCTTTCCCAGTTTATCGGAGGCTTTAAAAGCAATCCTGGACTGGAGTCCGCTGACGAGCTGCCCGCCCTCCGGGAAAAAGTTAAAATCGTGCTCCGGCATTTTCTCTGTTTTCCGGACTTCTTTTTCTTCAAATTCAAAGAGATAGAAATCTTTATGGAAGAATTCGCTTTCAGGAAAATTCTTCATCCAGCTGGTATAAGCCCTGATCCTGTAAGCCCCTCCGGCCAGGGTATCGGCCAACTTAAATTCCCCGTTTCCAAAACCTTTTGTGAGTTGAATAGTCTTTGAATCCACTACCCTGCCTTTGGCTGCATCAATGAGATCAACATACAAGGGAATACTGACGGTGTCAGGATGGTTGGTCATGCCTTCGACCAGGCA
>NZ_JAIVFR010000407.1 GCF_020829685.1 Nostoc sp. CHAB 5715
TAATAATAAGCTCAAGTTAATTAAAAGGCTTGGATATGGCTTTCGTAACTTTAGCAATTTTAGATTACGCAGCTTATTAAACTGGCATTTTACTATTAATTATCCATAAAAGTAACCGAAGAACCATTAGCTTCCACCGGATTGTCCAGGATTTTGAAACCGTTCTTCTCTAAGAGCTTCTTAAATCCTGGTAACAGGCAGCCTCCACCAATCGCCCAGATTTCATCCCCTTGGTGCTTGGCATCAAGTGTCAGATTCACCACTTTCTTCAAGTATTTTTCATACCAATCTTTCAAACAAGTGCTGTATATATCTTTGATATCGATGTCACGGCTGTACCGGGTATGCCCCATTTCTAGACAAAATCGGATCTTGGATGCATCCCCAATTTTCCCCCCATTTAGATGTTTCATCTTTTGGGAAATATCATCGATGAGAACTTCTACACCTATGGGGTAGGCGGTGTGAACTTCTCGTTTCCCCTGGTTGTAACGAGAATACAAAGTCGTACCATTGCCAAAGTCTAAAATAGTTAATTTTTTGGGTAGTTGATGCCCAAACAATGCACCCATCCCCTCTAGAACGACTTTCAGCACTTCTACTTTCACCTCTGATTGTTTACCAGCAAGTATTGGCTGATATTCTCCACTGAGTACTTTTTGCAATTCGTTCGCCAGACCAACATCATGTAAGCTGACAACTAATTTTAAGTGCCAAGCCTTACGGTGTGGCAGATGTGCCAATGCACCGAACAAAGTCAACAACGCATTATTGACTTTATTTTCATTGTTGTCTGTATTCCGGTCAAAATGATAACCTGTGCGGAAAGCTGATTCTCCGACTGTGTAAGCACTACCGTTAAAAACTACCCTCCCTGGTACATCCTCCATGTCGGCTGTGGAAATATAGCTGGGGACACGAACAACTTCAAAGCCATCGACTAAAAGTTTTAGGCTTCCGTAACCGTTATCAAAGCCAGCAGGAAAAATTTTTTGCAAGGCGTGAATGTTCGACATAGGGATCAAGTCCATACGTTTTGATTTGTGAAAGTTATCTGTTCAGATTATCTAGGGGAGCAGGAAAGCAGGGGAGAGAAGAATAACTTGCTATGAGTCTTTCCCCAGAACTCTGCCCCTTCCTTCTCTAACCTCAAGAGCTTATCATAACCCCTTGGGGGCTAAGTGGGGTATATTTGGCTGTCTGACATTTTATACCCCACTTAGCCCCTAAGAATACCCCATATAGGTGTCAAATTCTCATCGAAGTTCTAATCTATCTTTGGGGTACATATAGCCCCCATATAGCCCCCATCAGCAATTTTTGAAATCTTTTCTATGAACGCAGTAGAAATTAACTTACAAAAAAGTAGAGAAGAAGGAATAAAAAACTTTAGTTGTGGATCTAAGCCCACTTAAAAAAATATTTATTCCGAGACGCATAGCGCGAAATACAAAGCGTCCTTGCTTCAATCCCGCGTTTCAAAACGTTGGTTCCCTACACCCTCTAAAATGGTTGACTGTTTGATTTATACTCTCCTGTCAATGTCTTTGTTATTAAATTAGCTTCCTGCAAGATGTCTAGCCAGAGCTTTGATACAGCTGGAATTTATCTACGAGAAATTGGTCGCTTTCCGAGGCTATTGCTAGAGGAAGAGATTGTCTACACAAGAATTGTAAGGTACGCTCTGCTCATGGACAAGGAATGAAAGCTTTACGACGTGAGCAAGAGCAAATTAAAGATTATTTGGTTTCTTGAAAACTATTTATGTCCAAGAAGAAGGAATCGCTATTGTAGAAAGCACTTCTCCCGTACTCAGTCTAATAGCAGTTTGCTCAGAGTTGGGGCATTGAACTTTAACTTGGATGATTGAAGTCCGTCCATTATATTCTCCAACTACAGGCTCACCCGTAAACTCACAAAGTATCCCCTCTTGGCAGTGTCAGCATTCAAATATAATTCGGCTCACTGCTTTGTCGCAGTCTAGAAATCTCATATGCTGAAACCGTTCCGCTGATAATTCTGGTTTGACTCTGCGGGATTCAGGCGAAAGCCATTTGGGTAGTTTAGATAGGCACTCATAGATTACATGGACATCTCCGATTCAGGGAACTAAGTCGGACGAGATAGTATTAGTCCAACTTTTTCCGAATCTCTTTTGCCTTAGCTTCTAATACAGCCAATAAATCTCTCAGTTGCTCTTGCTGGATATCTTCGACCTTAGTTGCTGAGACATCTCGAATTAGAGAACTGATTTGGTGACTTGGTTTAGGTTTTGTTTCAGGAGCATGTTCAGCAATAGTTTGGGCAACTAGAAAACGAGTTTGAGCGACTGTTAGTCTTTCTTGCAAAACTTGTGATGTAGCATCTTGTCGGATTTTAAGAGCTTTAGTTTCCTCAATTTTTAAATTTTTAGAATTTAGTTTTTGGAGTGAACGGGCATGGTTTGCACCAAGTCCTGATTGTCTAATCGCAATTTTTAAGTCTTCTGAAAGCCGTAAACAAGGAAAGACATTTGCATCTACTGATGCTGGATTTTGTTGAAAACGTAGTAACAACAGAAGAATACTTTGTTCTATTTCGTCTAAATTAAATTCTTTAATGCCTTCTGACTGCTCTTTTCTAGTTAAAATAACCAATTCAGTTAATTGGGGCAAAAGTTTTTTTGCGTTTAATCTAGCTATTGCTCTCCTAAGCGCTCTAACTACTTCTTCCTGTTCAAATTCCAAAGCTAACTTAGCCTGTTGAATCAAACCTTCGGCTAAATCTAGCTCATTCAAGCTTTCTCGGTGAAGACTAGTTAATAACGTGCGTGCATGTAATTCCTCTTCAGAAAGTTCTTTTACAAGCATCACTGCATCAAGCGTTTCAATTTCTGGCTGTAACTCTTCTGCAACGGATCTCCATCTCCGTTCTCCATCAAAAATGAGATTTCCCGGTAGTAAAATAATCGGCTGTTGTTGCCCTTCCTCTCTAATTGAAACAGCCATACTCCGAATACTATCCGAAGTAAATGTTTGCCTTGCTTGTTTCGGATTGGGTCTTACCTCACTATAGTGAATTTTAAAAATTCCAGATGCTTTCAAATGTTCTCGTAGGTCTTCAATAGTTTGATTGAGGAGTGTACGTTCTTCTTCAGCAAGCTTTCCCTGTGCTTCTTCATCTTTTAATCTTGTAATCTCTGCCTGTAAATCTTCTACTCGTTCTTCAAGCTCAAATATCTGTTGTGAATCAGCAGCAGAAGCAAACATTCCAAGTACACTGGGTTTGTTTAATTTTGTCATCGATTAACCTCTTATTAGCTTAAGTTCGTTAACTAGTGCATCAACAATTGGCATAAAATCTCCTCTTGCCTCTTTACCCGGTCTGTAAATTCCCAGAGGTAGCCCTCTACCAGAAGCATTAAGAATATCCGCTGATTCTCGAATTGGGCTAAAATACTGAATTCCCAAATTCTTACAGACTAGGGGAAGTTCCTCAACAATACTTCTATGCGCTCCCCAATCACTTTTCCAACGGGTAGGAACTATACCTAATATTTTCGGAGTCGGTTTCAATCTCAGCCGCTTGCAGTTGAAATAGTACCACTCAATCATCGCCGCAGCACTTTGAGAAGCCTTATACTCAGGTTGAATGGGAATTAACACGTGGCTAGAAGCTGCAAGAGCAGTCAGTGGTAAAGGCTCCAATGTTGCAGGACAATCGATAATTACAAAATCGTGAGATAAGGGGTAATCACTCAACCGATCTGCAAGAGTATAAGCTCCACGCAGATCCTTTGAAACTGCTCGAATTGTTTCGTGTAATTCTTTTCCGCCTTTACAAACTTGAATTTTATCAATCTTACCTTGCCAAGCTGTAACTAAAGGCCAGTTCCCATTGAAGTCTGGCTCGTAAACATTAGCCATTGTTCCCTGTGTTTTAAATTCTCCTAATCCGCAAAATAATGTCAATGATTCGTTAGGATCGATGTCTAATAGTGCCACTGAATAGCCACGAACACCCAATTCATACGCAAGATTGTATGAAATAGTACTTTTCGCTACTCCTCCAGCGTTTGTCTCAATCGAAAGGGTCAAATTGGCAGGCATAATTTTTTCTCTTTCTTGATTACTATATTTCCGACTCCCAGTCATGAGATAACGTTATATCAGTTTGGGCGAAGAATTTTGAGATAATGTTATATCATTTTTCTGATTTCTCTAACAAGGATTGCTATCAAAATAGATGTTTACTGCAAGTAATCATCTACCTAGCGACACAGATTGCCCAGCGTGGAATTGTACACCAAAAGAAATATACACCTTCAAAGAGATATTGACTCAGCACTTGCTCAATCAAACAGTTCCGTAGGAAAGCATTATTGCCTTTGTGCAAGCTGGTTATTAAGTATAAAAATCAACATCATAATTTTAGTGCTATTGCACTTTTAAAGCTGTGTCCATAAGCAACTATTAATGCGACTTTTTTGAGCTTATTGACAATAGAAATCTTCTGTTGACGTAATATGACCACCCTGCCATGAAGATTCTACGCTGAACAACAGTCTTTGTTCAAAGTGTACTCGAGTGAAGCGGGATAACAATATTCTCTATCTATGCTAATGTCATTACAGAAAAGGGCACTGCCTACAAGGAAGTATTTTCAATCCCCTATAACTAGCTATTCTCACCTAACCACGAGTAATCCTCTCATTCTTGCAGTGGTTATTGAGAAGTTACGTAAAAAGCATCCCAGAAGTGTAGTTGCAGTCCTTGTAACTACACTACTTTTTTCTGAGCTAATCAAACATTCTCGTTCACAGCAATAAAGGTACTAGGTCGCTCACAAGGCGTAAAATTATACTTACGTTTAACTTCTTCATCTGCATTATTTGTACTACCTTCAGTGGATTTAGTTAGCAGTACAACCTCAGAGCGGGTATAACCAGTCAACTCATCAAACTGAATAATCATATATTGGTAGAGCGCCCAGACATCCGCCATCCGATTGCCAATACCGGAAGATATCTCATCAGGTATAAAAATATTACCGTGCCAAGATACCTTAATCCCCTCTTTCTGGAAGTAAGCGTCTATTTCTGGACGAATGTAATCCGCAGTCCCTCCGCAAAACACCAGTTCTTCAATATCCTCATCCATCTTCGAGCGCAACCATCTGACGATCGCACGCCAATATTCATCTCTAGCAAGCAATAAAGCCTTGGACATCGACTCGCCGTCAAGTTGAATTTCATCACCTTTGCGCTTGCGTGAGAGTTTCTGCATCACCTGGGAGTCACAACTAACTCCAGCTTCTACCAACACCTCGATAATATTGGGATTATCAGGGCTTAGTCCCGATGTCTTGGAAGTAAAATTATTCACCAGCCAAGACATACCAAAATTACTGGTTATTCCCGCACCAATTGAACCACTGCGAAAGGTGAAAATACTTGCGTTGCGATAACCAAGCATCACATACACAGAAGCAGGCATATTATTGCCAAGCGTTCGCCTACGGTGAAAAAATATCCCACTACCCTCAGAAGCTGCATCATAACGAAGCATTTTCACCCGCATCTTACCTGCTGGTGTATCAAATCCTCGAAACGCATCCTTCAATCGAACTTGTAACTGTTCTTTGTCTTGGACTTCACCGGGCGGTAGCAGGACACTCAAGTAAGCTGCAACATCATTACCCAGGTTCAACTTCTCCTTAGCCAGCCAAAATGCACCACAAATTTTAGGGACTGCTAGTTCGTACTTTAGCTCCTTCAGCTGCGATATACCCCCAAATCGACGACGGGCAAGCTCTCCCAAGGCGAAATATTCATCACCTATTCCTACCCAAGTACGAGATTCAGGATTACCTTCTTGTTGAATGCTCTCAATCGAAGCTTTAGCAATATCTGCTACTTCTGAGTCGAAAAGTAAAACAACAGGCTTTCCCTCTGGATACTCTTGAGCGATCGCCTTGGTTTTACTTGCACCCATGTCAATCGTAATTACTACCTTTTTTACGTCTGTTTTCTCCTTAGTTTTGGGCATATCTTTATCTTTTATTACCTTTTACTATCGTTCCCAATTTAACCGAAATGGGAAAAATACTGTGGTGTAAAACACTTTCTTTACAGGGTTTAATAGCTTTTTTACATACAAAGTGCGTAGAGAAAAAACTATTACGGCGATGTTCTTCGATGGCGCTACAGAATTCATACCAACTCCATTCAGTGGCTTTTTCGGCCGGCAGCTTGTCGCCCAGCAGTGTCAGAGCCACCGCGCGCGCGCGCCCCACGGAGCGGGCCAGCGCCCAGACAGCA
>NZ_JAIVFR010000408.1 GCF_020829685.1 Nostoc sp. CHAB 5715
AAAATTAACTGAACAATAACCAGACCATTGATAAGAACCTGTTTCTAAACCACTATTAAATCCCTTTAATAAATAAGGTTTACCTTGGCTAATATGGTCTTTATAATGACAGATTAAACCTCCCCACCAATAACAATCCCTAAAATTCCCCCAGCTAATTCGTCACCCTGCCAAGTTTCAAAACTAAAAGCATAACCACTCTGGTAAAGTAGCCAGTAAATCTTTTGTAATTCCGGTGAAATCCAAGTTGTCTCTCTGTCAGCACACCCAGCCACCACAGCTTGAAAGTCTCGATTAATAGCGACATTAAAACGCTCTTGATTCAAGACACGCTGCAAAGACTTAGGGTAGCGAAACCGTTCATCCAAAGGAATAAAAGTCCGATCGCGACTTTCGTACCAACTCAGGCGATCGCTATCATCAGCCATGAGAAAATAGCCTTGTGCATAACCCTCAACAATAGCCGCGATATCATATTCCATAAATAAATATAAAAAAAACACTCTTAGAAACGCAATTCGATCCTATCAATCATCCTCAGCGTTCCTCTGCGTTTCCCTTTGCGTCCCTCTGCGTTTAAAATAAAAAAAATGACTCAACCAATTCCACCCATTACCCTACCACCACCTGAAAACCCTCTGCTCGAAGGTGAATGGTTACGAGAACGCTTACAACGGTGGCTAGATACAGAATTTATCCCCGAAGCAGTCAACCAAAACATTGCTCAACGAGCCGCACAGATTTTTGTGCGTCAACGGATGGAAGGAGAAAACGACCTTGGTTCTCTGGTAATTGCCATTGTCACAGAGATGCAGTCCTATGATTTTTCCAATAGCTTCTATGGAGAGTTTGCGATCGCCAACGCCGTCAGCGATCTACTCTTAGAAAGTCTGGGAATTGATAAATGTTGTGGTCAATAATATTTTGTCATTTGTCATTTGTCCTTTGTCATTTGTTCTTTACCAATGACTAATGACTAATGACTAATGACTCTTAACTACCAACTAGACTTAACAACTCCAGGCAAAAGGCCTTCATGCGCCCATTCTCTCAGCACGTTCCGAGACAGTCCAAAATCGCGGTAAACACCTCTAGAACGACCAGTCAACCAGCAACGGTTGCGGTGGCGGGTGGGCGCACTATTCCGGGGTAGCTGTTGAATCTTCCGGTGGATTTCTAACTTATCTAGGGGAGATGCTGCACTTTTGAACTCTTCCAAAAGAGCTTCCCGCTTGTCAGCATACTTTTCTATCAACCTAGTGCGCTTTTTCTCGCGCTCAATCATGCTCTTTTTTGCCATATATTCTCTAACTTATTTAAAGACACCGTTTTCCATTCTACAGTCTCTCCATCAATTCTGGGGTTACTTGTGTCGCTTACCCTATAACCACTGGCTTATTAGCAGCAGGACATAAATCGGCAAGTTCACAAGCAATACAGATAGGAGAGCGTGCTTTACAAATAGCACGACCATGATAAATCAGCCGAATTGACCAATTTTCCCAATCAGGCTGAGGCAATAAACCCATTAAATCTTGCTCAATCCGAACGGGGTCTTTTGCTTGAGTTAAACCCAAACGTTCGCTAAGGCGTTTGACGTGAGTATCTACCGTCACTCCAACATTAATACCATAAGCATGAGCCAAGACTACATTTGCTGTCTTCCGCGCCACACCTGGAAGCTTTAATAATTGCTCCATTTGGTTTGGCACAACAGAGTCAAATTCGCTAACAATCATTCGACAGGCGGCTTGAATGTTTTTGGCTTTATTGCGATAAAACCCTGTTGAACGCACCAAGCTTTCTAACTCTACCAAATCAGCGATCGCTAAACTAGCAGCATCAGGAAACCGATCAAATAAAGCTGGTGTCACCTTATTCACTCGCTCATCAGTACACTGAGCAGAGAGAATCGTTGCCACCAACAATTGTACTGGCGTTGAGTAGTTCAAAGAGCAAGTAGCATCTGGATAAAGACGCTTCAGCCGAGCTAAAATTTCTATCGCCCGTTGCTTTAAAGGTAAAAGTTTCTTTTCCCTATTCCCCACTCCCTACTCCCCACTCTCTACTCTCGTCATTGGCATCTGGATAACATTCGATAACAGCGTTTCTTTTCCCTATTCCCCACTCCCTACTCCCCACTCCCTATTTTCACTGAAACAATTTTTGTACCCACTCTAATTGGCTAGTTAATTGAGTAGTTTCTTTGACTATCAAAAAAATTCCTAACCCTAAGAGTAACACCAAACCGGTTTGCATTACACCTTCTTGAATTCTGGCTGGTACAGGCTTACCGCGTAAACCTTCAATCAGCAAAAAGGCGAGTTGTCCACCATCTAAAGCTGGTAAAGGCAAAATATTGATAATAGCCAAGTTAATGCTGATAATTGCTGCAAAAGACAACAAGTTTACGCTATTGTCCTCAGCTAATTTTGCACCGATTTTGACAATATTAACTGGCCCAGAAACTTGTCCAGCAGTTTGTTGAAAGTTGGTAATTAACTGCCCAAAACCGTTGAGTGTATCAACAAATAATTGTTGAAACCTGTTAGCAGCAATGCCAAAAATTTCAAAAGGACTATTAGGACGACGATAAATTGCTGTAGCATTTGGACTAAGTGCCACACCAACTACACCTTTGCCATCGGCTCCCAGTTTTGGCGTTAATTTCAGGGTTTGTTGTTGGTTGTTATGCAGAATTTTCAGTTCGATTTGCTGATTGGGATGAGTTTGAATTTCTTTTGTCAGCAAAAAAGTTGACTTTTCAGAAGCCGGGAGTTCTTGACCGTTAACAGCCAGAATAATATCTCTTTCCCGAATTCCTGCTTGATAGGCAACAGATTCTTGATTAATAGGCTGTACGGTGACACCAGCTTTATAATTTAATTCTTTGGGAATGCCGACGATACCTAATTGCAGAACCAACACTAAGTAGGCAAATATTAAATTTGCGATCACCCCGGCACTGATGACGATCGCCCTGTCTAAAACTGGACGATTACGCAGCAGATTTGGGTCATTGGGTGGAATATCGCTATCGGGGTCATCATCGGGAAAGCCCACAAAGCCGCCCAAGGGAAAGGCGCGGACAGCATATTCGGTTTGTGAACCTTGGTACTTTAACAGAACTGGGCCAAAACCCAAAGAAAAACGGTTAACGAGAATGCCTTGAGAACGGGCTGCAACAAAATGTCCCAACTCGTGTACCAAGATCAAAACAGCCAAGACTGCGATCGCTGCTAAAACTGACATAGAGCAAATTAGTGAAAATATTAAGCTATAGTTATCTCCATTCTAATTGGGCATTGGGCATTGGGCATGGGGCATTGGGCATGGGGCATTGGGCATTGGGCACTTGTACTGAGCGAAGTCGAAGTATTGGGCATTGGTAAAAGACAAAGGACTAATGACTAATGACAAATTACAAAACTCCACGTCCAAAATAAGGTTGCAACACTTCGGGTATTTTCACCGTCCCATCAGGTTGTTGATAATTCTCCAAAATTGCTGCCATAGTCCGTCCCACAGCCAAACCCGAACCATTCAGGGTATGTACGAACTGAGTGCCTTTCTTCTCCGCCTCTTTGAAGCGAATATCAGCTCGTCGCGCTTGGAAATCTATAGTATTGGAACAGCTAGAAATTTCGCGGTATTTGCCAGAATTCGGCAACCAAACCTCTAAATCATAAGTTTTGGTAGAAGCAAATCCCAAATCTCCAGTACTTAGATTTACTACTCGGTAAGGCAACTTCAACGCCTGTAAAATTGCTTCTGCATTCCCTACCAATTTCTCCAGTTCATCAAAAGAGGTACTGGGTTCGACAAACTTCACCATTTCCACCTTGTTGAACTGATGAAGGCGAATTAATCCCCGCATATCGCGCCCATAGCTACCAGCTTCCCGGCGAAAACAGGGAGTAAAAGCACAGTGGTAGATAGGTAAGTCTTCAGCAGCGAGAATTTCACCCCGATAAAGATTTGTAAGTGGAACCTCTGCCGTAGGAATCAGCCACAAATCGTCATCAGCGCATTTAAAGCTTTCTTCTGCAAACTTGGGTAACTGACCAGTCGCCGTCAAAGACTCAGTATTCACTAACAGAGGCGGACTGACTTCCACATAACCAGCTTGAGTATGGAGAGTCAGCATAAATTGAATTAATGCCCTTTCCAATGCCGCACCAGCGCCCATCAATGTCACAAAGCGACTTTGGGCAACTTTCACAGCCCGCTCAACATTGAGAATACCCAGCTTTTCGCCAATTTCCCAGTGAGGGAGAATATTTGGATTTTGAGGAATGTACTCATCACCCCAACGACGTACTTCTACGTTATCTTCCTCATTTTTACCAAGGGGTGTAGAGTCGCTTGGTAAGTTGGGAAGTGCCAACACAAGTTGGGTAATTTCAGCTTTGAGGTTTTTTTCCTGGGGTTCCAGTTCGCTCAATGTAGCTTTGACAGAGTTACCTTCATCTCGCAAAGTTTGAATTTCTGGGTCTTGAGGATTTATCCCAGATTTAATCTTTTGCCCAACAATTTTACCGATTTCGTTGCTACGAGCTTGGAGTTGACTGCGTGTTCCCTCAAGTTCCCGTTGTTGCCGATCTAACTGTAAAATCGGTTCGATGTCGTATTTACCACTACGACTATTCAATCGTTCTTGAACTAATTGCGGATTTTCCCGTATTTGCTTGATATCCAGCACAGATTTTTCTCAGTTTTTAGCCTATTATCTTCCTGCCAACACATCAGCATATACTGATTTTGGCTTGCCACAAGCAGAAAAGCAAACATAAAAATTCTGTCCTGCCAATCTTACCAGGACTAGAAAAATTTAAAATCCAAAATTTGGTATTACTCCTCTGATTTTCTAAGGACGGTTAATGCGATTGAGCAACCAAAGCGATGCAATAACCCCTGCAAAATGCGCTGAAACAGTGTTGGTGTTTGCCTGTACTACAAGCATATCTAGACCGCTAATAATTCGGGTGGGGTCAAAAAATTGCGTAGTTATAGCTTGCGGAGATATGGATCTTGCTACCAGTGTACCGACGATCGCTTGCGCCCCCAAAAGAGTTACTAGGGTTCCGCCTAAATTCACCCACAGCCCTAAGCGTAATACTTGCACAGTCTCGCTTTTCCGAGGGCGGTTGCTGGGATTGGAGGATTCCAATTGCTTACCAATTCTAGTGTAACGGTAAGCTAAATAAATGCCCCCAGCCAAAATAACCAGTCCACAAATTGCTAAAAATACACCAAAGCCAGTCCCAGGATTATTAGTAGGACTGCCAGTTCTTTGATTAAAGATGGCGAACAGCAACACAATTATGCTAGAAACAACGCCTAGTACTAACTGAATCCAGAAGCTAATCCAACCTGTAAGGCGAAAAGTTTGGGCAATTGCCCGCAGAGTCGAGGAAGATGATGGAGCATCGGGAGTTTGTGACATAAACTGATCGCTAATATGCTGGGCGCTTGATTAAGGGACGCGAGGACAAGGGGACGCAAAGAGTTCTTTACCCGCGTCCTTGCATTTCCCCGTCTTCTTTCTGACTTTTCACGGCATCTGGAAAACCTCACTTCTATTTCTCTCTTCCTTTAAGGAGAGACTTTGAATCTTCCCCTTTCCCGACGCGGGAAGGGGGTTAGGGGGTTAGGTTAATCGTTAGCTTTTCCATATAATCTGAATTGTCAGGTTTTCTTCCCCCCCGCCTTTGGGTCTTCTTTGATAAATTTACTATCACACTTGCCATAACAGACAAAAGATTCTCTTGTTGAGAAAATCAGTAATGGTTACTGCTTAAGTGTTTTCACTGGCGTAGCAGCTTTAACCCAGACATATCCCTCAGCGTAAGCTTTCAGAATTCGTATTGGAAAAATTACTGTAAAACAAAGTGTTTATGAACTTTTACAGACAAAATAGTATTTTACCTGTAAAATTTCTTCGATAGCATTTTATTGCTTAAGCAGTTCTAACTAGCTCGGCATCACTTAACACCAAGATAGTGACTTTGCCAGTGTCTGTTCGCTCCTCACCACCCGTATCGAGCTTGAGTAGGGATACACTATTTTGTGTCCCTAAAACTCGCAAACTCGTCCCACAACTTCACAGGCGTGGGTAATTATTTCGTATTTACGCAATGGATATCTAGTCTAAGTAGCTTTATATATATTACTCAATTAGCAGTAGCAGTATATACTGACTACAAGGATTGTAGACCCTACCCTAAGGCATTTTTTTAGCCATTCACTAACCATGAAACTTGAGGATATATATCAATTCTTTGAGAATC
>NZ_JAIVFR010000409.1 GCF_020829685.1 Nostoc sp. CHAB 5715
CCGATCTGGACAAAAGAGGATTTGCTAAGATAACGGAGTAGTCCGTAGTTAAATCCGCGATTTGGCACTCTCCGTAATTGTTCTTTGATAGCTTTGAGCTTTTCACCCCAATTATCGCTGCTTTCAACTTGTAACAATAGGGGATATATGACTGTAAACCAGCCCACGGTACGAGATACATCTATCTCTGCTGCGGGAAAATCCCGTCCGTAATTTTCCAAATCAATCAACACTAAATCCTCTTTTGTCCATGTCGAGATTGCTTGTGTGCAGGCAGTCAATAACACATCATTAATTTGGGTGTTGTATGCTGAGGGGACTTGTTTGAGTAATGCTTGTGTCTGGGCTGCTGAAAGACTCACGGTAATGGCATCAGCATTGGCTACCGTATTAGTACCATCAAGATAATCTACTGGTAGGGGTTTTACTGTTTGGCGTAGGCTAAGCCCGCCGGAGGCATCGCTTGATAGCCAGTAATCAAGTTCTTCTGATAAAGTTGTTGATGATGCGTAGCTGTCTAACTGTTCTGCCCAAGTTGCAAAAGCAGTAGTTTTTGGCGGTAAATCAATAATTTTACCTTGAATTAGTTGCTGATAAGCCGTCTGCAAATCTTCTAGGAGAATACGCCAGGAAACTGCATCTATTACTAAATGATGAACCACAATTAACAAACGGGATTCTTCACCCAAATCAAAATTAGCCACCCGCAGCAATAAACCGTGGGTAATATTTAAACTTCCTTGCAGTTGGCTAGAAATTTCTTTCATCGCCACTTCTTGTTGCGTCGCTGATAAAGCCGATAAATCACAACAAACGTAGGGAATATCATCATCTGGCTCAATAATTGTAGCTTGCCATTTTACCTTCTCATGCCCTTGGTCTATGACCCCCTCTAACTCCCCCTTGCAAAGGGGGAGAACCGGATATTTCCCTTCTTTACAAGGGGGGATTAAGGGGGGTAAATCCAGGGTTTGTGCATCACCAAGATGTGTGTACACCGTAGCCCCTTGACAAGGCGGGTGGGGTTTTACAAACCGACTTCGCAGCACATCATGATGCTCTAATAGTTTTTTCAAAGATGAAATGAGAATTGCTGGCTGTAATTTCTGCTTCGCCTGCAAAAACACCGCTTGATTGAAGTGATGCAGATTCGCCAACTCTTGCTCAAAAAACCAATGTTGAATAGGTGTGAGTGGTAGGGAACCTGTAACTATACCTTGCTGGGCGTAGATTGCTAAGACAGGGGTAACAACTGCTGCTAATTCTGCGATGGTTTGGTACTGGAAAAGCTGTTTGGGAGTTAGTTGCAACCCTACTTGATTAGCACGACTAATAACTTGAATCGCCAGAATTGAGTCTCCACCCAGTTCAAAAAAGTTATCATGGATGCCGACTTGAGGCAGATGCAAAAGTGATGACCAGATATTGACTAATATTGCCTCTATATTAGTACGCGGTAAAATGATATCCTGCTGGTTTAGTAATTCTGGTGCTGGTAGCATCCGCCTATCTACTTTACCATTAGGCGTTAGGGGTAAAGTTTCCAATTGGATAAAAAAGCTAGGAATCAAGTAATCTGGTAGCTGTTGTTGAAGAAATTGCCGCAGTTCAGTTAGAGAAATCGGCTGCAATTTTGCATCTTGTACGAAGTAAGCTACAAGCTGCTTATGCTGTGATTTCAACTCGTCAGCAATTACCACACAATCTTGTACACTTGGATGTTGAGCCAGTACTGCTTCAATCTCGCCTAACTCAATCCGAAAACCCCGGATTTTGACTTGATTATCCAATCGTCCCAAGTACTCAATATTACCATCTCTCAGGTAACGGGCGCGATCGCCGGTTTTGTAAAGAATGGGCATTGGGCATTGGGCATTGGGCATTGGGCATTGGGCATTGGGCATTGGGCATTGGGAAAATTCTTTCCTTGTCCCCCTCATCTCCCTCATCTCCCTCATCTCCCTCATCTCCCTCATCTCCCTCATCTCCCTCATCTCCCCCACTCCCCACTCCCCACTCCCCACTCCCCATTCCCCAATAAACGGATTCGGGACAAACCTTTCTGCTGTTAACTCTGCTCGATTCACGTAGCCACGGGCGAGTCCGTCACCTGCAATATATAATTCACCTGTGATGCCGATGGGTACAGGGTTAAGATAGCGGTCGAGAATGTAAACTTGGGTATTAGCGATCGCTCGACCAATGGGAACGGTATTATTTATTTGTTTGGCATCGTTTATCACATAGCAACAAGTGAAGGTAGTCCCTTCGGTGGGGCCATAGCCGTTGATGACGCGACATTGAGGATTAGTTTCCAGAAGCTTTTTAATATGAACAGCAGATAAAACGTCACCGCCAGCCAATAATTGTTTCACCGCTTTCAAGCTAGCGAGATGTTCATCTACCATGAGGTGGAATAAGCCTGCTGTTAGCCAAAGAGTGGTAATTTGATGTTGTGCGATCGCATTTGCTAATTCTTCTAGGGTTGGCTGCTGACTCGGCAAAATTACCAAGCGTGCGCCGTTGAGTAGCGCCCCCCAAATTTCAAAGGTAGAGGCATCAAATACAATCGGCGCCGCTTGGAGTAAAATTTCATCGGCATTCAGTTGAGCATAATCACAATTTTGCACTAACCGCACTACACCGCGATGGGGTACACACACACCCTTGGGTACTCCTGTTGAGCCGGAGGTATACATCACATAAGCGAGATTTTCTGGTGTGGTATGGCTGACAGGGTTGGTTGTGGGTTGTTGAGCAATACTTTGCCAATCATTATCAAAACAGAAAATTGGCAGTTCCAAAAATGGTAGTTTTTCAATGTATTGTTCTTGGGTAAGCAGCACTTGCACTTGAGCATCCTGAATCAAAAATGCTAAACGTTCACTTGGATAGTTAACATCCAACGGCACATAAAAACCGCCTGCTTTAAGAATTCCCAATATTCCGATAATAAAATCAACAGAACGCTCAACATAAATACCAACGCCTACCTCTGGCTTGACTCCCAAAGATTTAAGATGATGGGCAAGTTGATTTGCTTTGCTATTGAGTTCTGCATAGGTTAAAATACTTCTCTCCATCCTTCCCACCCCCCTTTCATCCCCCCTTACCAAGGGGGGACAGAGGGGGGTGTCCGATAGGGCGGGTGGGGTGTATTCAATCCCATCAACACAAGCGATGACATCACCAAATTTTGCTACCTGCTGCTCGAATAAATCGTGAATACATTGAGGCGCATGATATATTGCTGCACTACCAAAGCTGATAATTTCCTGAATTTCTGCCTGCCTCATCAAAGATAAATCAGAAATCCGTTGTGTTGGCTCTGAAGTAATGCTTGTTAATAAAGTTTGCAAGTGTTCTGTAAATCGGGTGATTGTAGTTTCCGCAAATAAATCGCAGTTATATTCCCATTTGCCTTGCAATTCGGTGTCTGTTTCCCTGATCATCAAGGTGAGGTCAAACTTTGCCGTACCGCCATCAAGTTCTAGGGGACTCCAGCGCAACCCGGTTAATTCTATTGGTTGGGTGGGGGCATTTTCTACAACTAGCATTACCTGAAATAATGGCGAGTGACTTAGCGATCGCAACGGTTGTAATATTTCTACTACCTGTTCAAATGGTACATCCTGATGAGCATAAGCCGCTAAGACAATTTCCCGCACCTGTGGCAATAATTCGGCAACGCTAGGATTATCTGCTAAGGAAATTCGCAGTGCTAGAGTGTTAGCAAAAAAACCGATTAATCCTTCAGTCTCAGGATAATGACGATTGGCGATTGGGCTACCAATAACGATTTCATCTTGATTACTATAGCGATGCAGCAGCACACTCAACGCCAAAAATATCACCATAAACAGGGTGGTGTTTGTTTCTTGACGTAGCTGCTTGATTGCTTGAGTCAGTTCTAAAGATAACTCAAAACTTTGTCGCCTACCCAGAAATGTCTGCACAGCCGGACGCGGATAATCTATGGGTAATTCCAAAAGCTCTGGAACTTGCTGTAACTGCTGCCGCCAGTATTCTAGCTGATAGTCAAATTTATTATCCTCTAACCACTGTCTCTGCCATGTAGCAAAATCGGCATACTGAATTGCTAACTCTGGCAGAGGAGAAGGCTGTCCTTGGGAAAATGCTTGGTATAAAGTTGCGATTTCCTGCGCTAAAATATCAACTGACCAACCATCGGTGATGATATGATGCATGGTCAATAATAATACGTGTTCATCTGGATGCAGATATAATAAATTGACTCGTAAAAGCGGACTCTGTTCTAAGTGAAAAGGCTGCTGACTTTCGCAACGAGCAAGCTGTTGAACGGTTTGGTGCTGTTGCGATGCCGAGAGTGAACTTAGGTCAATAACTGGAATAAATATATTTACATCAAAAGATACAACTGCTACCCCACTACCATCAACGGTAGGAAAGCTGGTACGCAATACTTCATGACGACGGACAATTTCAGCAAAGCTTTGTCTGAGGACAGTAATATTTAACTTACCACTCAGACGCAATGCCGCCGCCACGTTGTAGGATGGATTTTCTGGTTCCAGTTGTGCTAAAAGCCAGAGGCGCTGTTGGGCAAAAGAAAGGGGTAAATTTTCAACCTCACCCGTCCTGTCGGACACCCCCCTCTGTCCCCCCTTACCAAGGGGGGATGAAAGGGGGGTATTTGATGTTGATGATGCAATTACCCTCGCCAATTCAGCTATAGTTGGTGTTTCAAACACCTGCCGTAATGGTATATTTATCCCAAATACCTGCTGAATTTGGGCAATCATCCGAATTACCAGCAGTGAATGTCCACCCAGAGCGAAGAAATTCTCCTCAACTCCCACTGACTTTAAGTTCAACACTGTTTGCCAAATACCTACCAACAACTCTTCGCTAGGTGTGCGGGGAGCCGTCACAGTTGGGCTAGGTAGTTCTTCTATTTGCGGTAGCGCCTTCCGGTCAATTTTACCATTGGGAGTACGCGGCAATACTTCTAAGAAAACAAAATGGGCGGGAATCATATACCCCGGTAACTTGTTTGCGAGAAATTGCTGCAAATTTGCAGATTTTCTGGTTATGGGAGCAATATAAGCAATTAAGCGTTTGTCACCCGTCATATCTTCACAAGCGACAACAGCACATTCTTGTACATCTGGGTGTTGATTGAGTAAGGCTTCAATTTCACCCAACTCAATACGGAAACCCCGAATTTTTACTTGGTTATCTAACCGTCCCAAATACTCTATATTACCATCTTTGAGATAACGAACGCGATCGCCTGTTTTATAGAGACGCGCCCCTGGTATTTCACTAAATAAATCGGGAATAAACAAAGCAGCCGTCAAGTCAGGTTGATTTAAATAACCTCTAGTTACACCAATTCCGCCAATGTAAAGCTCTCCTGTAACTCCCACTGGGGTAGGATTTAAGTGGGAGTCGAGGATATAGGTTTTGGCATTGTTAACAGCTTTGCCAATTGGCAGTTCTCGCCCTATTGTCTGAACAGTTAGCCCTGAGAAATCACAGATAGTCGTCACGATTGTTGCTTCTGTTGGGCCGTAGCTGTTCACCAAACGCACCTGTAAAGCAAGCTGCTGCCAAGTGGCTAATCGTTCTGGTAAAGCTTTTTCACCGCCGATGATGACTAATCGGACAGAATCTGGTATTGTCAAATTCATAGCTAATAATTCAGCTACAAGTTGATGCCAAAATGCAGTTGGTAAGTCTAATACTGTGATCTGCCAATCACCGCAGATTTTCAGAAACTCTGGAATGGAACTCAACATTTCGTCAGTTCGCAATATCAGCGTTGCACCCCGCACCAAACAAGGAAAAATTTCTTCAGCAGCTGCATCGAAGCTGATGGATGCAAATTGGAGAATAGAATCACTAGAAGATATCTCATATTCAACTATCCCAGCTTCTATATAATTTACCAAAGATTGGTGTTGAACCATCACTCCCTTTGGCACGCCTGTAGAGCCAGATGTATAGATGGTGTAAGCTAGGTTTTCAGATGTCATCTCAGTAGCTGGATTATCCTGACTTTCTAAGTCAATTAATTCCCAGTCTGATAATAAAGAAACTACAGGAAACTCTAAATCAGGGAGAACTGTTAGCAAAGATTCCTGAGTTAATAGCACCGACACCACTGACTTGATTTTCTTGGCTTTGTTTGGCTATGGCTTCCGAATCTGTGTCCAAACAAATCACATACCCTTTATACTCTGATAACTTATCTGCTAGCCGTTTCTGAGTCAATAAGATGAAG
>NZ_JAIVFR010000040.1 GCF_020829685.1 Nostoc sp. CHAB 5715
AGCAACGCTCAAAACTCGCTTCTGATGCCCTTGAAGAATAGACGGTGTTGGGGCATCTAAACTCCATAGTTTCACGCTTTTGTCATAACTCCCTGAAGCTAAAAATTTGTTATTTGGACTGAAAGCGATGCTGACAACAGCATCGCTGTGTCCTTTGAACGTTTTGAGTAAAGTACCAGTGATACTCCAGAGGTTTATGGTATTGTCCTCACCTGCGGAAGCTAACTTTTTACTATCGGAACTAAAGCTCAAACTCCACACTCTCCTAGTATGCTGCCGTAAAGTTTTGTAAAGACGAAAGTCAAAACCGTCTTTAGTGCTGTTAATTTCCCTGAGCCAAAGTTTCACTGTTTTATCTCGACCTGTTGACGCCAAAAATTTACCATCTGGGCTGAAAACAGCCATCATCACATTCTGCTGATGTCCCTGCAAAGTTGTAACGAGGCTACCGTCCCGTCGCCAGATTTTTACAGTTTTGTCGTCGCTGGCCGAGGCAATGAATTGACCATCGGGACTGAAGTTTACCCAGTTAACCCACCCTTGATGTCCTCTCAGTATTTTTACTAAACTACCGTCTTTGCGCCAGATTTTTACGGTTGTATCCTGACTGCCAGTAGCTAACAACTCGCCATCAGGACTGAAACTAACGCTGTCAACAGAATCACCGTATGCTTTGAGGGTTTTATATGGCTTGGGGTCAAATTCACCTGTAACCGGGTTTTTGTGCCAGATTTGCACTGTTTTGTCGAGGCTGGCGGAGGCGATAAATTGACCATCAGGACTAAAAGTTACACAAGTGACAGCATCAGTGTGACCTTTGAGGGTTTGGAGTAAGGTACCGTCAGGACGCCAAATTTTCACTGTTTGATCTCGGCTACCTGATGCTAGCAACTGACCATCTGGGCTGAAAGCTACTCCCCAGGCAATATCAGCGTGCCCTTCCAAGCGGTTAGCCTCTGTTACCCCATAAACTGCCTGTTGGAGGGCTGTCACCACCCGCATTCGGGTATCTGGCTGCACGACCTCTGCCTGTTTAAGTTCTCTCCAAGCCCGCAAACTTTCTAATAGGGCATCAAATTCTTTATTAGAGGCAAATAAAGCTTCACTAGCAGCAGCGATCGCACTAATGTTCAAGTTGGTTTCACTGTGTTCAGCTCGTAGAGTTTGGCGGATTGCTGCTCTTTTTTGCAAGTCGGCTTGCCACCATAATGCTGCTATTGTTCCCCCCATGATTGCCAGCACTGCGCCTGCTATCCGTGCTTCCCGCAGTCGCCGTTGCAATACCAAATTTAGTTGCTTTTGACTAAGTTGTTGGGCGACTTCAGCTTGAGTTTTTTCAAGTTTGATTTTTTCTAATTCCGCGAGCATACCATAATTGTTCTTTTGGCGAATTGGTTCAACTAAATAATCGTGAACTAGCTGGTAGCGATCGCCTAACTCTTCTCTAACTCGCAACACCAAACCTGAACCCACCAATATTTCTAAAATCAGTTCCCCAACTGTGTCAAAGCTTGATATTGTATCTATATCATGATTATTAACTAATGCAGCCGCTAAGTCAGCTTTAGTTTTTAACGGTCGCGTCCCCTTTTCATCTGTTAACTCAAATAATAGTTTCCAAGCTAACTCTTCATTCTCCTGACCACAATCTTTAATAACCTCCCCAAGCCAGCGTTCCACCAATTTTGTCGAGCCGCCGCAAAGCTTATATTGTGCGAGTGTGGTAATGTTTTCTATTTGTAGTTGAGCGCCAACTATTTGTAATTCAATTGGATGTACTTCGTCTAGTTCTCCTGTTAAATCCTGGACTAATCGGTTAATTAATTCATCACTCAATTCAGAATGTGAACGCTGAGTAAGACTATGAATTATGGCTTTAGCATCCTGGCTAGAGAATTTTCCTAGATAGTAGCGAATATCCTTATCGAGAATATTTTTATTAATTACGCCTAAATCATATAGACCAATACTATTTTTTTGGCTCAACCTTTCAAATTCTAGTAAATGATGTAAATAATCTTCTCTTAATGACAGAATAATTTTAACATAAGAAATATTTAAACATTCACTAAAAAATTGGTAAAATTCGATTCTTTCTGTGGGAATATGACTAATAAAGAAAAATTCTTCAAACTGGTCTAAGATGATAATTATTGTGTAATTGCCCTCGGCTGCTAACCGGATTTTTTCTAGCAGTATAGTAGGTGTAGAGTCAAGATTAACCGATATTCCTGTGGATGCCAGCACTTGATTTAGACTGCTAATCAAGACTGAGAGCCAATCAGTGTAAACAGACAAAACAATAGGTATAGGAATGCGTTCACCAATAACTTTACTTTTCAGTGCTGGGACTAAACCAGCTTTGAGAGTTGAACTTTTACCTACACCGGATGGGCCATAAATTACTGTGAGCTTGTAGTCTGCACGAGTAATTCTTTCAATCAAACGATTGACATCTTGCTGCCGTCCAGAAGCAGATATTTCTTGAGCAACTCCCTCAGGAATAAACGGTATTTTTTGAGGTTCTAATGCTGGGTTAATTTTAGAGTGTTGCGGCTGCAATTGACTTGCCCCAATGAAGGCACGAAAGCCATACTGATGTTCTATTTGAATTTTTTCTTGCTTGAGCTTAAAGGCTTCTGTATAGTCATGACGCTCAAAAAAGTAAAGCGATCGCAGTTCCTCTAAAATCTCTAAATAAAGAGATGGCTGATGTTGTAGCTCACAAACTACCCTCGCCCATTCCAGATTATTGATAGCCTCCTCTGGCTCACCTAGATGCCTCTGTGTACGTGCTAGCAAGAGAAGATACCAACTTTCTTGTCGTCGTCTTCGCAAAGCGTCTCGCAGAGAAGCTTGTGTTACTTCTTCGGAGATAGAAAGTGCTGTATTCGCTAATTCATGAGCCAGTATCCAATTCGACTTAGAAACTGCCACATTTGCCAAAAAGCCATAATCTTGAGCAACTTGTGCAGGATTTCCATAAGTTTTATGTAGATGTAATGACTTTTGAGCTAATTCTTTTAAGTCATCCCAGGCTTGTAAACGTTGCAGCATTTCACAAGCAGGCAAAATAAATTTAGCAACTAAGTCTTCTCTTTCTACCTCCTCCAATATTTCTAGGCATTGTTTAAACCACAACAGAGCATGTTCGCAATAGCTACCATTACTATTTTGGTGTAAGTCTGCCATTCGGTGATAACACAGCCCCAGATGGAATAGTACTATTGCTTGCTTAAGTAAAAATGAGGGAAGGGTAGGGTGAGGAGATGAGAGGGGTAAAGAAGAATTACTCTCCCACTGTGCTACTCTCTTCGTTTCTTGCTGCCACAATGCTAGGCTTCTTTGATAATTGGCTAAAGCACCATTAATTTGATCGTTGGCATATTTATCTCGCCCTAAAACAAATTCTAAACTAGCTTCTAATCCTGGTGTTAATTGAACGCTGTAAAGGCGCAGCAAATCATTACGGGCTGATTCTATTTCGTGGCGGTGTTGAGACTTAGGATCTAAATCTAGGGAGGCGTTAGATAAAAATGTTTCAGCACCTGCTTCTAAAACTTTGGCAAATAGAGATTCTGCCTCTTGGTGGATCAAAGCAATTAAATCTGCTTTTGCCATTTCAAATTTAATCGTGGTTGCAGCCCAGCTTTTAAAATCAGGCGCTAATCTTGAAAGCAATGATGCAACATCATCTTGTAGCCACAATACCACTGGAAATGGAAAAGTCGCGGCATAAATATCTCGTGCTTGGTTGATGCCTGTAAGTAAGTTTTCTAGGTTGATAGTTGACTCAATACCAAAAAGCATTACAGCTGATGGTAAAGAGTCTGTAACAACGGCAGGATTATCTAAAGATAGTTCTGAGACTATTGTGTTGTGTAAGGAAGTAGTTGATGGATTGAGAACGATTTCTCTGATATTGATATCTTTGGTGATGGAGCGAAGATTTTCTAACATTTGCTCACGTAATTGCCCATAGTTACACCGAACTAAAATAAGGGCAAATTGACCTTCGGAAAGTGCGATCGCTCTAATCAGTCTTTGCAAAGTATGCTGATTTTCTTTTGTGTAGACTTGTAGCTGCTTGTCAGTAGTCATTGGTTATTGGTTATTGGGAATGGGGAATGGGGCATTAGTCATTAGTCCAATGGCAAAGGACTAATGACTAATGACTCACCCAGCACTATTACTTTTTTGTTGCCAAGCTAAAACTTTTTCTGTTTCTGCTAAGGCTGGACTGATGCCAAACCAGCGCCCCAGAGGATCACGATATTCAAACAGATACATGCTTCTTAGTAAGCTTTGGTAGTCAGACTCACCTTTAACTTTCTGCTGCTGCACTACTTCAAACAATAATTCCCACTGGGATTCATCAATAGCTAATAGCAGATCGTCGCGGTAGTCTTTAATCACGGCTTCTAAGCAGTCCCTAGAAAAAGGCGGATCTTGTCGTTGCAGGCAGCTATAAAGTAAACCTAATAAATTACGAATGTGACCACCACTAACGCGACATATACGATCCAAGGTTTGGGAGTGATCGAATAATTCTGTAATTAATAAAAGCCTTTCATTCAAAGGAACTTCTGGAAAAGCTCTAGCTAGAACTAACTGGCGCACTAGTGACATCCCTGGTTCATAATCAGTGCCATCTTGAGAGCCACTAGCGAGAATCTGACCATCTGGGCTAAAGCTAACAGTCCAAGCCATTCCTGGTAGGGTACGCAAGAGTTTGCCAGTGTTGGGATTCCACACCTTTACGCTTTTTGCATCAGCACTGGCAAGAGTCGTCCCAACAGGACTGTTTACCTGAGATATTTTTGGAGAATAAGCAACCGAATAACCTGAATCAGACTGCGTTGAGAGGGTGCGAAGTAGTTGACTATTTTCTGACGACTGGGTAATTAAATCCTGAGTGTTTGAAGTCAAGGTAGTGCAACCAGAAACAGCAATAGTTACTACTGCCAAAGTAGATGCTGTCAGGGAATTCCAACAAATCTGGTTCAGAGCCATTGTTGAGGAGTATCTATTGCTTGATATCTGACTTGACTTATTAAACTACATTTTGTTCCGTTACTATTTTCACCTTGTCTGCCGAACTCAAGATATGATGTCGTCTGAAGCGTCTTAAACTATCGTTTCTTATCTCCAACGTCGATTTAACCGTAGTAAACTTTTTATCCCCTCACAAAATCTTTTTATAAAAGGTCTAGGTTTGGATACAGGTCTAGCTGCACGTACATTACGAGCAGCGCCCGGATTCCTTAACTCTTGTTCTATTTGTGCAGCTTTATTTAAATCGGAAGCGGCTCTATATTCGTATCCCAGTTGAGAGCAAACTAGCCCACGATATTTATACGCGTCAACATATTGAGGATTGAGACGAATTGCATGGGTAAAATCTGCGATCGCATCCTCATACCTTCCTTGTGTAGCATTTTCTACTCCCAAACTATAAAAAGTTTCAGCATCCCAACGATTGACAGATATTTTTGTGGGATTTTTAGGCGAAGATGAAGATGGATTTTCAGGAATGGGAGGCTCAGATGGACTTTCTGATTTGAGCTTGTTGTAAGCTGAGTTGATTGATTTGATTTTTTCCTCAGCTTCCTGTTTTTGCTTTTGCTCAAGAAAGCGATCGGGATGCCAAATTTTCACCAGTTGACGGTAAGCTCGCTTTACTTGTGCTTGTGATGCACCCGGTTCCAGCCCAAGAATTTCATAAGCATGATTGATATCGAGGTCATCGCGCATACTGAAAAAATCGGCAACTATAACTATATAGATATATGTTAACTATTCCCCTAAATCTCCTCCAATCAACACAAACGCCCCATTCTGGTTATCACTGGGATGGTAGTAGTCGCCGCTTCTTTGAAGGCTGGTATTACCGCGTCACTTTACCGGAAATTGGGCAAACATTCGCCTTTATGTACTCCATCGAAGACCCCATCGGCGGTAAACCTCACAGTGGCGGTGCAGCCCAAATCCTTGGCCCGGATGATGAGTATTTATGGCGTACTTTTCCTGATGTGAATAAATTTTGGGGGAGTCGAGATGTCCTGGGTTTAGGTCATTGGGGTAAAACGGATTTGCAAATTTCTCCTCTATACCTGCTCCCAGCAGAGTTTGAGCATCATGTTCAAGAGGGTTATCAAGCCACAGCTACTTTGAATCAGGGAATAATTTGCGAACGCGCCACTAATAATTATTGCCGTTGGCAGTATGAAATTCAACCTATATACGGTTGGGGTAATAAAAATAGCATTCAGCAATCAACCGCAGGCTGGCTGTCATTCCTGCAAATTTTTGAACCTGGATGGCAAATTTTGATGGCTCACGGTTTAGCCAGTGGAAAAATTGACTGGAATGGTAAAATTTACGAATTCACCAACGCCCCAGCCTACGGCGAGAAAAATTGGGGTGGTGCTTTTCCTCAAAAATGGTTTTGGATAAATTGTAATTGCTTTGAGGGCGAACCCGACTTAGCATTAACTGCTGGCGGTGGACGGCGGGGTGTGCTGTGGTGGATGGAATCTGTAGCGATGATTGGGTTGCACTATCAAGGCAAGTTTTATGAATTTGTTCCCTGGAATTCACAAGTAGATTGGGAAATTCAGCCTTGGGGTAGATGGCAAATGAAAGCTACCAACTCTAATTATGAAATTGAATTGACAGGAACCACAGATTTAGCTGGTACACCTCTGCGTGCGCCCACAGAGGATGGTTTAAGATACTGTTGCCGAGACACCATGCAAGGAAAGTTAAATTTAGAGTTACGAGAACTAAATGGGAGAAAATCTAAAATAATCTTGAAAGCAGAAAGTTTTCTTTGTGGTTTAGAAGTAGGCGGCAGTTGGGATAATTTTTGGCAGTCTTGGTAAAAGTACTGCTATAATTATATATGCTTCATAATTGGGGTTGTAGCTCAGTTGGATAGAGCGGACGCCTCCTAAGCGTCAGGTCGTGCGTTCAAGTCGCACCAGTCCCGTAAGCAAAGAAATCCCTAGGACCTTAATTAATAGCAGGTCAACCCCTTCGGGGAAGTCAAAAGTCAAAAGTCAAAAGTCAATAATTTTGAACCCCATAAATAAATTTAGGGGCTTGTAACAAGGAGCGGAGGCGGAGACACTCCGCCTCCGCGCTGTATTTCTTGCGCTGTTCAATCGAAATACATTTTTTATTTTTCCATAAATAAATTTAGGCGATGCACTGAGCGTAGCCGAAGTGGGCTTGCACCTTTTTCTTTCTGGTCATAGGGATTTTCTTTTTACCGTAGTAGCTGAAAAAGACCTCTTTTAATTTTTCTGCATCAAGTCATTTTACGAATGCGAATAGTTTTAGATGAAATAACAGTAAAAGCTCCTAATAATTCATCTGCATGTTTATTAATGGCATTGGCAACAATTTCTGCTCTACCATTTTGAGATAAACCGAATAACCGAATTAAGACAACACCTGCTGCAATTCGACGCAAACGGAAAACTAACTCACCAAAATCCTTATCTGATGTCAATAGAATTGCACCTTGATTATTAGCCAAGTTCAAAACTTCATCGTCAGGAATTCCTGGTTCCATTTCCACAACATATAAAGTTTCGTGACCATCAAGCCGTAGACGTTCAACGATTTGCCAATCTAAATTTTCGTCCCCTAAAAACTTTAAGAAGCTTTCTCAACCGTTGGATAAACCACATCATACCTTAAAGCTTCAGCCGCAAATGCCAAAGCTGCTTTAATTCCTTCATCGGTAAGTCGCGGATGCGCTTCGAGTATTTGTTCAGATGTTTCACCCGCAGCAAGTTTTTCGAGAATTAACTCAACTGTAATACGAGTTCCTGAAATGACAGGTTTGCCCATCATTATTTTTGGATCGGATACGATTTTTTGCATAAATTAAAATTATTTTGATAGATGATTAATATATATAACCCAATACGCCCTTTGCACGCGGGATATTTCATGGAAGTCGGCGGGAAACTCCATCCCCTTGTGGGTGGAGAGGGATAGCCGCCCGCCGACTTGGGGCATTGGGCATTGGGCATTGGAAACTTCTTCCCCATGACGGCAGTTGCTCCACTTGGGGAGACCCCAAGACCGCACTGCCTCCCCCATGCCCCATTCCCCATGCCCAAAAACTCCATCCGCAAGTGGCGTGGAGTTTTTTATATAAAGGTGTACCTCATGTAGTTGCAAAACGCTGTAGCTTTCTAAGAACAAGCCAACCATCCGAATTTACGTTTGATTTTGACTTGGCTTAATTGGATTTATGCGTTGTTCATTCTTTGACAATCGTTCAAACATTTGTATTAAGGCTAACTGCATTTCTGGTGTAAATTCCAACGTGCCAGAACGCAGATGTAAATCTAACTGAGCAAAGGGAATTTCAATTTCTCGTTGCTGTAATATTTCGTATATATTGTAGTATAAATCACTTTTAAGCAAGAATTGTTTATTAGGTTCCGCAGTCCATATTAATAACTCAAAATTTAAGGTGTTGTCGCCAAACTCTTTAAACAGTACTAAAGGAGAAGGAGTCTGCAATACATTGGGATGCTTAGAGGCTGCTTCTAACAGAGCAGCTTGTACGACTTTGGGATCTGAGCTATAAGCAACGCCAACGGGGAGATGAAGGCGAGAAATTGGGTTGCTGTGGCTCCAGTTGATTACTTCTTTTTCTAAAAAGCGAGAGTTGGGTACAATAATTGAAACGTGGTCAAGAGTACGAATCTCGGTACTTCTGGCACCTATTCGCTCGACAGTACCTGTATATTCCCCAACTTCTACAAAATCTCCAACCTGAATCGGACGCTCAAATACTAGTACTAAGCCACTGCCAAAATTCTTAGCAATATCTTGTAAACCAAAGCCAATTCCAACGCTTAAAGCACTTGCTAAGATTGTCAAAGAGCTAATGTCAAGCCCCCAGATTTGTAGCAGTACCAGTGTGCCAATAAAAATCAGACCATATTTGAAAAGTATTACAATCGCTTCTTGAGCGCCACGATTGATTCCAGTAAAATATAGAATGCGAGAACGTAAAAAATTGGTTACAGTTCCAGCAAAGATAACTAAGCCGAACAACAAACCAATCAAAATTATTAATTCAGTAAGAGAGTAAGGATTTTTGCCTAATGTTAGAAGAGGTGAAGTGAAACTGGTAATTAGGATATTTGAAATTTGGTAGCTCCATTGACGAGTGAAAGGAAAGAGATTAGTGATATAAAGAATCGCACTTATCCAAAGTCCGATACGCATACTCGCCAAAGCTAATTTGAAAAATAATTCCAATACTTTAAGTGGTTCCGAATTAGGTATCGCATTGTTAGTAGTAGTTAAGCGTCGTGATACTACTCGGAAAAAGTGATGCTTAATCCATCCCAATAGCCAACTGAATCCGGCAGTTATGAGTAAAATTCCTGCTGCTACAAAAATTGTTTGTTGGAGATAGGTTTTAGTTCGCTCTAAGCGAGCTTGCTGTAACGCTTCTTCAATTTGCTGCCCCCAAATCCTTGCCTGCTCATCAACTGTGCTACCTGGAACAGTATCTTTTTCTGTAACTGTTAACAGATAGCGGCCATTTAGCAAAATAGTAGGTAGCTGGTTGCGTTGTTCAATTTTAACTTGAATAAATTCAGAAGTTTTAATCGCATATTTTAGTTGTGAGTTGATTAAATTTGTCCGTTCTTGAGCGCTATACTGGCCAGAATCGCTGATCTTAAAAAGCTCTTGCCCATCCAAAATAACCGGAGCTTTAGTTAATGCTTGAGCAAGGACAGGAGTTAACCAGATAAATAAAACAAAAGTTAGTACTGCAATAAGAATATTTAAATATTTTGATGGCAGTCGCAAACGGTGAGAATAATGCATTAGGATTCTAACAAGATAATTTTAGTCCAGCTAATTAATATTAACTAGATTTTGTCACAACCAATTTTTTACCATAAAATAAAACCAATTTAGTAATCCGATTTGATTTCTGACTTCTTTGGGTAGGTAGGGAGTAGGGAGTAGGGAATCAGCCTTTTCGAGTTGAGGGCGAGTTTTTTCACGCAATCAAATAGGAGTCCTATAGAAAGAATTTAATTTAGATAGGACTTACGCACTGTACAAATTCATCGTGATGTGCATTAACGGTGCTCCCGGAAGTTTTCAGGCTTTTCTTAATTATCCTGCGATCGTCAATAGACCATGCTGTAGGGGCGCAGCAATGCTGTGTCCTTACGAAAGATGTGGTTTTTAAACTTCTCCATATATATAGTAATCCGCTTTGATTTTTGAAATTATTTGCGTAGGCGGGGAGTAGGGAATAGGGAGTAGGGAGTAGGGAATCAGGCTTTTCGAGGTGTACGGTGTTTATTCAAAAATCAAATAGGAATCCTATAGCAATAAAGGTAATAAAAAAGCTAAATTATGGGAGTTTTGCTAAAACCCGAATGAATTCCAGAGGCAAGCCATCGGTATCGGCAATGAAAGCTACTTCGTAAATGCGATCGCCTATTTGCTGTTGTGTCGGTTCTAAAAGTACTTTCAAGGGTTGTAATTCTTCGGGTTGACTCTCAGCCGCCAGTAATACACGTTCTTGTAAATTTGTCAACCAGCTAGGTAAATCTGGTGTAATTTCAGTTAAATCGAACGAGAGATGATAATATCCCACATAATGCTCGTCAGCAAAGGCATCTGGGGCTGGTTTTGGTTCGGGAATTTGGATTAGTTCAATTCTGCCGCCCAATCCTTCCATCCAGCAAGCTAGGGTGTAGCCTGTAGTAAAGCGTTCCGAAATTGTAAACCCTAAATGTTCGTAGAAAGCGATCGCTCGATGAATATTCGCAGTCCGAATAGAAGCGTGGTGCATATTAGTCCTTAGTCCTTAGTCCTTAGTCATTTGTCCTTTGTTATTCACTAATGACAAATGACTAATGACAAATGACCATTACTCAAACAACCTGAAATAAGGGTAGCGTACAGGGACACCAGGCTCTTTTTCCAAGTCAAAATTAATCACTTCCCAACAGGGATCATTTAAGGTATCGGGGCTAAACTCCACGGGTAAGCCGTATAAACGCGCAGCAGTAGCTTCTGGTTGTCCAGAACGCCAAGGTGTGCTGCGTTCCAAGTAGCCACTCATCAATTCCTGATAGCGCCGAGCAATTATTACTCGTGTTGCTCGATAGCCTTGGGTATAGAGCTTATCTAATGCTTCGTGAATTTCAAAGCGAATACCATCGGGATGAGTATGCTGTCTATACCATTCATTATTCCACCTCCGCCAATGACGCCCCGATTGCAAATGGATTAACTCTCCATTTTTAGGATTAGCTTCAAACGCGCCATGACGCGGACACAAATAGGTATCTGTTAATGTCAGCGCCGGAATAGTCTGGCGACAATGGGGACACTGTATTTCAGGCCCAAACATCGGGTACTGCAAGCCTGGATTCATCATGAAGTGCGTACAAACATAATTTTGTCTTCACCAGCACTAGTGTATTGGATTATACACTTTGGCTCCACCACTTTGGGTTACTTGCTCACTGCTGCACAGACACGGAGTTGTGGCAGGAACATTATTCACTAGTGTTTTCCTCAGTGTAGAGGCTTGACGCTGTGATATCCTAGTTGTGCAACCAGCCTCAAAGGTTGGAGTTTCTCCAGTGTTCCTGGGTACCATATTTATATTCTATCGTGTCTACCGCTTCTTACTGGACATCTCCTGATTTTTCTCAAGCTGCCTTTATCGCAGCCAATGCCGTTGTTATGGGTTCGGTAAATATAGCAGCAGGGGTGAGCATTTGGTATGGAGCAGTAGTTAGGGGAGATGTAGAACGGATTGAAATTGGTGAATGCACAAATATTCAGGATGGTGCAATTTTACATGGCGATCCTGGTTTTCCGACAATTTTAGAAGATCATGTCACTGTAGGGCATCGCGCTGTGGTACATTCCGCTTACATTGAACGTGGAAGTTTGATTGGCATAGGCGCAGTGATTTTAGACGGGGTAAGAGTGGGCGCTGGTAGCATTATCGGTGCTGGTGCAGTGGTAACTAAAAATGTACCGCCTTTGTCCCTAGTTGTCGGTATTCCTGGCAAAGTATTACGCCAAATAACAGAGAGTGAAGCCGCAGAATTGATTGAACACGCTCAACGTTACCAAAAGTTAGCTTTAGTTCATGCTGGTAAGGGTACTGATATTGGGTTTAAGAAGTCTTAGGGAGTGGGGAGTGGGGAGTGGGGAGTGGGGGAGCAGGGGGAGCAGGGGGAGCAGGGGGAGCAGAATTAATAACCAATGCCCCATGCCCCATGCCCCATGCCCCATGCCCCATGCCCCATGCCCCATGCCCCATGCCCCATGCCCCATGCCCAATCCCCAACACCCAATCATTTAAACATTCTTTACATATAGATTGGGAAAAGTTGCCCACTTCAGCTAAAAATAAAAATGAGAGCAGTTGACAAAACTTTAATTCTACTTAAAAGAGGGGTTCTAGATATGGATATCGATTTCCGTATAGCGATCGTTTTAGCACCAGTTGTCATTGCTGCTAGCTGGGCAGTGTTTAATATTGGCGCTGCGGCTTTAAGACAAATTCAAGGCTTTTTGGATAGAGAAGCTTAAATTCATTAATCGGGGGTTGGGCATCCCTTCGGCTTCGCTCAGGGCGAGTGGGCATGGAGCATTGGGGACTTGTACTGCCCTTCCCTGCGGGACGCTGCGCGAACGACTACGCTCAGAAACCGCAACTTGTGCCGCCCTTCCCTGCGGGACGCTGCGCGAACGACTACGCTCAGGAACCGCGACTTGTGCCGAGGTAAGTCGAGGTAGCGACTTGTACTAACTTGTGCCGAGCATCTCGACTTCGCTCGATGGAACCGGAGTCGAGGTAGCGTAGTCGAAGTAAGCCGAGGTAAGCCGAAGTATTGGGCATTGGTTATTTCTCCCTCATCTCCCTCATCCCCCTCATCTCCCTCATCCCCCCACTCCCCACTCCCCACTCCCCACTCCCCACTCCCCACTCCCCCTTCCTTGAACATCGATTCTGTAATACAACCCCTGCAACGCTTTGGCGTCCATCTGGGACTCGATCGCATCCTCAAACTATTAGCAAATCTTGGTAATCCCCATCACCAAGTCCCGGTAATTCATGTTGCTGGCACTAATGGTAAAGGTTCAGTCTGTGCCTATCTTTCCTCGGTACTGACTGAGGCTGGTTATCGTACAGGACGTTATACTTCCCCCCATTTAGTTGATTGGACGGAACGTGTTTGTCTGAATGAACAGCCAATTTCCTCTGAGGAATTGAGTCAATTATTCCAACAAGTCCAAGCTGCTATTCGCCCTGAAGACGAATCGCCAACTCAGTTTGAAGTAATTACGGCGGCTGCTTGGTTATATTTTGCCCAACAGCAAGTTGATGTGGCTGTGGTAGAAGTCGGACTAGGAGGGCGCTTAGATGCTACTAATGTCTGCTTGGAACCCCTGGTTACGATCATCACTTCCATCAGCCGGGAACACTGGCAGCAACTTGGCCCTACCGTTGGTGATATTGCTAGAGAAAAAGCTGGTATCCTGAAACCTGGATGTCCCGTTGTGGTTGGAGCATTGCCACCGGATGCACAGAATGTTGTGCGATCGCGTGCTTTAGAATTACAATGCCCGATTTTTACGCCTCAACCCGCCCGTCAAATCGCTACAGGATGGGCAGAATATCAAACAATTCAAAATTCAAAACTTGTACTGAGCGTAGCCGAAGTATTCAAAATTCAAAATTTAAAATTAATTAAATACCCTTTGCCATTAGCGGGACAAATTCAATTAGCAAATTCAGCTTTGGCAATAGCAGCTTTAGAAATTCTCCAACAACAGGGTTGGCAGATTTCTGAAAAAGCGATCGCTCAAGGTATGGCAAAAACTAAATGGCCCGGGCGGATGCAATGGACTACCTGGAAAAACCATAAATTATTACTTGATGGCGCTCATAATACCGCCGCCGCCGAAGTTCTTCGCCAGTATGTCGATAGCTTAGACGCAGTTAACCATGAGCCAGTCAATTGGGTTATGGGAATGTTTTCCGATAAGGATCATGCTGATATTTTTACCGCCCTACTGCGTCCAGGCGATCGCCTTTTTTTAGTATCAATCCCAACAGAATCTTGGCCAGGTAGAACTTCTGCTGATTTAGACTACTTAGCAAACCTAGCTTATAGCCTCTGTCCCAAATTAAGCGATCGCCAAATCCATCCAGATTTATTCACAGCACTAGAAGCCGCAACCTCAACCGCTACCACAGACGATTTAATAATTGTGTGTGGTTCACTTTATTTAGTAGGCGATTTTTTAGCAACAGCTATATCTATAAGTTCACTACAATGATTGTTGCAATTGCTTAAGCCTTTCTTATACATGGAATAACATTTGCTGCAAAGGTTAAAGTCTTTGCAGCAAATGATTATACCTTTCCTGCAAATACTTAAGCCTTTCTTATACATGTAAGAGTATTTGTTACAAAGGTTAAAGTAATTGCAGCAAATGATTATACCTTTCCTGCAAATACTTAAGCCTTTCTTATACATGGAATAACATTTGCTGCAAAGGTTAAAGTCTTTGCTGCAAATGTTCAAAATTGAGATATTAATACCATTTATTTTTGAAGATGCGTCTACAGGATTTAGGCGCATCTTCAAGCTGTAGCGGCAATTCATGTAGACGCAAACGCGAGTGCGTCTCGTAGAGAAGCGGCTTAAGGCAGGTGTTGGTGTATCATCATCACTCACACAAGTAATTTAAGTTTCATAGAAGAAAAATGCTTGCTCTTGGAATGAAGGTGCGGGTAGTTCTACTGGCTGCTGAGGATGAGTGCGTAGACGTAGCCCGCCACAGGCATCGCTGTTGAGGTACAATTTTTCCTGGCTTGAATTTGTCACTCCGTAAGGGTGATGCTTACGCACATCTACCTTTTACCCAACAAAGGCAGTTCTTGCAGGCATTGCTCACCACTTAAATTTATGGGGTTTAGATCAATACCGTTCAGTTAAGGCTACAATTCAACATTTACGTAGGTTGGGTTGAGGAACGAAACCCAACATTCTCAAGGTTTTGTTGGGTAACACTTACGCTCTACCCAACCTTGTATCTTAGAAGAAGTGGTAGACCGTCCCAACCTTGGTCATAATAG
>NZ_JAIVFR010000410.1 GCF_020829685.1 Nostoc sp. CHAB 5715
AGTCAGTAGTTTCCACTCAGTGACTGCTGACTACTCATTATTAGTTATGTATTCCTGAAAATGAAGCAATTTTCTAAATAGCTTAAAATTACAGCAGTTTTCATGTATTTGAACCACATCTGTTGTAAGGGCACAGCATTGCTCATACGTGTCAACTTAAGCTAAAAACGCTTATCTGTTGGCTTCCACGCCCGCCTAGAACTAAAGTTCAAGGCTAATAGCTAAAGTCTACTAAAGTAGACTAAAGATTTTTGGCTATATTTAGTCATCTTCAGATGACTTTCGCTATTAGCAAGGAACTTCAGTTCCTTGCGGGACATGGCTTTTACGTTAAGTTGACACCAATGAGCTGGCTCGTGCCCCTACCGCGTGGTCTATTTACCTGAAAATAGCTGTAAATTGTATAATCAATAGCTTTGAAAATGAGCAAGATTGCAGTGTAAAATCTCGCTTGTGATTCCATTAAATATGCAATGAAAAATATCTTGTTTCGCATTTGGCAATCCTTTCGGCACTACGCAAAGCGCCAAATGCAATCACTTGTCTTTACAGTTATTGGATGTCTTATTGTATTGAGTGTGATTACCTTTGGGGCAATGTATGTTCTGGCTCAACCTGCTTCAATCCTATCTGAACATCCAGCAATACTCGCTGTTAAAACACCAAATTTGGCGCGACACTTTCAAGAATTCGGGCGTGAAGGCTCAATATTGATTTACGACTCAAAAAATAACCGCTTCTATGAACACAATTCTCAACGTAATGCAACTGCGTAGGCGTAGCCCGTCGTAGACATCGCTCCAGCTTCGACATTCAAAATTTTTAACGCGCTGGTAGCTTTAGAAATAGGTGTAGTTCCTGATGATGTGGCGGTTCTGACTTGGGATGGAATTCACCGAGAGATTGATGCCTGGAATCATGATACAAATTTGCGTCAAGCCTTTAAAGATTCAACTGTTTGGTTCTATCAAGTACTAGCACGTAGGGCTGGATATGAACGGATGCAGCAATTTATTAACAAAGTAGGTTACGGGAACCGTCAGATTGGCACCGCCGCAGACATTGATCGTTTTTGGCTACAACAGCAGCTATTGCAAATTACACCCAAAGAGCAAATTAAGTTTTTGCAACGGTTGTATCAAGGCGATTTGCCTTTCTCCCAAAGGACAATAAATCTTGTCAAAGACATTATGGTACGTGAACAAACTCCAGACTACACACTGCGAGGAAAGACGGGATGGTTAACGAGTACCAAACCAAACGTTGGTTAGTTCGTGGGTTATTTAGAGCAAAATAAAAACGTCTACTTTTTCGCAACAACCCTTGATATGGATAAAGCAGAGGATGCACCCGCCCGCATCGAGATTACACGACGCAGCCTCAAGGATTTGGGCTTGCTGACTCAAATCAACTAACCACCACCAACAATAGTTACCACTTCTAAGCGATCGCCTGGTTGCACTTTTGTTTGCGGCCAAAACTGGCGATGTAAAATTTCGCCATTATACTCTACAGCCACCAAGCGGGGGTTAAAACCCAACTGTTGAAGTAAGTCGGGTAAAGAAGTTTGAAATGAGCAGCTATGGGTTTCCCCATTTACCTGAACCGTAATTTTATTAGACATAAATGTGGGTGGGGAGTGGGGAGTGGGGAGTGGGGAATGGGGAATGGGGAATGGGGAATTGGTTATTCACTTTGGACTAATGACTAATGACTAATGACTAATGACTAATGACTAATGACTAATGACTAATGACTAATGACTAATGACTAATGACTAATGACTAATGACTCTTTTAAAGTTCTGGTTTAATGCGATTGAGTTGAGATAGCAAATATTGTGTTACTAAGGTAGGCTGTTCGGCTTGCATGAGCGATCGCACCACTGCTACACGTTCGGCTCCAGCATCGATCACATCATTGATATTATTGGCATCTATTCCTCCAATGGCAAACCAGGGAATTGAGCAATTTTTGGCAGCATAGCTGACATATTCTAAACCTGTCGCTACCTTACCTAGTTTCGTAGGAGTTTCATAAACTGGCCCCACGCCAATGTAATCTACACCTTCAGCAATTGCTGCTTGCATTTCTTCTTGATTTGTGGTAGAAAGACCTATCAAACGCTGGGAACCCACTAATTGCCGAGCAACAGCAATGGGCATATCTTGTTGTCCTAGATGCACCCCATCTGCATCGACTGCTAAAGCTACATCCACGCGATCGTTAACAATGAACAAAGCACCGTAGATATGGCATAATTGCCGGAGTTTTCTGGCTTGTTCCAGACGCAAAGAATCATCGGCGGTTTTGTCGCGGTATTGTAAAAGTGTTAATCCCCCTTTGAGTGCAGCTTCGACGTTGTTCAACAAAGTTTCACTAGGAGAAGTAACAAGATACAAACGCGATCGCCATAACAATTGATGGCGCTGATGACCCATTAAACTACTTTCTAGCGTATAAACCTGATAGCGCATCTGCTTACAAGCTTTAGCCATAGTTGGGTGATAAAGCTTGCTGTATTCTTCCAACACCCGTAATGCTTCTTCTATACGGCAAAAATTAGCTTGCAACACCGATTTGATACTAGCTCGTTGTTCTTCCTGAGGATGGGTTAACTCAGTTCCAGGATCGCCTGGTGTATCTCGCGCCGCCCGCAATTCCGGGGTATGCCACTTAGCAACCTCTTGTCGCAAACGCTTACATTCAAGAGCCAACTGGGCATTATTCAACCCAAAGCGACACCATTCTTCGATAATTCGCAAGCCCTCACGAGCACGATCTAAATTCGCATCTAAAATGCGGTAGACAACTTGTTGTATCTGCCCTTTTTGGCTGTATGGCTCGACCATTACAACAACCCCGTTAGTGCTTTCATCGGAATGTGAATTATCATATATCCTAGTAACCATAAGTTAATTAATTTGCTTTTTTTTACTCAATTTTTGCAGAATATACGGAAAATAACCTAGTAGTGAGAGTTACGGTAAATTATCCCTTTTTCCTATAGGCAGTGATAAGGGTAGTTTGAGGCTACAGTTTCGCACTAAGGTTAGTCAAGTATTTTAGGGTAAACGACAAGCTTACAAAGGACTAGCTAGAGCGGATACACTGGAAAATCCACAATGGGCAAATTAAATTTGAGACTGCATGGATACTATTTGGAGAGCATTTATACAGTAAATTTTAACTTTGAAATAGAGCGCTTTCTCGCCCAAAATCTCATCTGAGCCTATTAAAGCTCATAGTATATATCGCCTCACTGATGGTTAACAAATTTTAGAGTGAGGGTATTTTGGCGTTCGCGTAGCGTGTCTTTTAGGACAAGGTATTGTTGAACAGACACAATATCATTTATTACCTTGTCTTAAAAATTGCCACTCGCTCAATATGTGAGTAATATTATCGACATAATACTCTTAGAGAGTATAAGAATTTATGGTTACTTCCGAGGAGTTGTGTTAAATATGATTCACCATCGTGTTTTTCCTAAGTACCATAGGGTAGATGTTATGCTTGCAAAGCTGAAGTTTCTCAAATCAGCAAGGCTTTTATTTTTTATTTTTTCAGTATTATCTTTTACTGTAAGCATGGGAGCGCCAAGTATGCCGTTCCTGGATAGGGCGTTAGCGGAGCTCGCCGTTGGCGTACCACTTCGTGGAAGCAAGCTACGCGTTAGCGTCTCTGAAAGAGAAGCCTCTCGAAGAGAAGGCATCGCTCAGATGCCATCAACACCAGTTTCAACACCTCTAGTTGAGAAAACAAATTCTCAGGCTAACGTGCTGTTTGTCAACCCAAATGGTGGAGATGACAAATTAGGCAATGGCAGCGAATCGGCTCCGATAAAAACCATTACCCAAGCGTTGCGATTAGCTAACGCCAATACTGTAATTATGCTCTCCATCGGCACTTATAGCGTCGAGACAGGAGAGGAATTTCCCTTAATATTGAAACCGGGTATCTCAATTCAAGGCAACCCTAGCAATCAAGGTAAGGATATTGTAATTCAAGGAGGTGGTGATTACCTGAGCCGCAGCTTTGGCAATCAAAATGTCACAATTGTTGGAGCAAACCAAACCTTGCTTACTGGGGTGACGGTGACGAACCCAAACCGCCGTGGTTACGGTTTATGGGTTGAATCAAGTAATCCGGTAATCGCAGAAAATACATTTACCGGCAGTACCCAAGATGGGATTTCTATCTCTGGTAATGCTGCACCTACTATTAGTAAGAATTATTTTGATCGCAATGGAGCCAATGGCATCACAATTGCTGGTAACTCCAGTCCCCAAGTGAAAGAAAATGTCTTTCACGAAACGGGTTTTGGGATCAATATTGCCCAAAATGCCGCTCCTGTAGTCATAGGGAATCAAATTCAAAACAATAGATCGGGAATTGTGGTGCAAGCAAAAGGCCGCCCGATTTTGCGGAATAATGTTATTCAAGATAATAAAGAAGATGGTTTAGTTGCGATCGCTCAAGCAATGCCCGATTTGGGTAGTGCATCCGAACCTGGAGGTAATCAATTTCAAAATAATGCCCGCTACGATATTAACGCCAGCGCTGCTAAACAGGTGATTTCTGCTGCTGGTAACAACCTTGTGAGCGATCGCATCACTGGCAAGGTAGATATCAACGGTACAACAGCACTTGCAACACAAAATTCTCAACCTGCTCCTGTCCCCAACAATGTGTTACGAGAAATACCAGCAAATGGGGAAATCACCTTCTCGGCTCCCGAAATCTCTGAAAGTACTAATAGGCAAACCAGCAACAGCATTTCAGCAAATAATCCTGTTTCTGCACAATTAAACAGTCAACTGCTGCCATTGTTGCCAGCCAATATGCCACTTTCCACGTCTATATCCAATCAACAGCAAGCCACCTCTAAAGTTGCCGATTTTCCTACTCCTAGCAGCTTATCGGCTAGACAAATACCAACTAACACTTCAAGAGTTGCAACTCCCAGTCCAGCACAGCCACCTGATACACCACAGTTGAATTATGTGCGGATTGAGCCTAATACGATTGAGTTTACTGCTCCTGAATACCCATCCAATTCAGTTGCACAGCCAGCAGTTCCAAGTATGAGAGAGCAAACACAGCAGCCATTACCAGTACTAGAAACTTCTGCCCCGGCTGCTTCAGCACTTTTACCACTTCCTGATAACAATATCCCTATTGGTAATACTCGCAATATACGAACAAGTTCTGCAAGTATTCCCTATGGCGGTAACTCTGCGACACAATTTGGTGTACGTTATCGCGTAGTAGTGCCACTTTTCACTGATAAAGATCAAGATTTAGTGCGATCGCTTGCTCCTGGTGCGTTTCTCACAGTTTGGGATGGTCAAAAAGTTATGCAAGCAGGAGTATTTAGCAGTGAATATAACGCTAAAGAAATGCTCAAAACACTCTCTAATAAAGGTTTAAGAGCCATTATGGAACCGTTGAATTAATTGGGCATCCCTTCGGCTTACTTCGACTACGCTCAGTACAAGTCGCTCAGGGCAAGTGGGCATGGGGCAAAAGGGGTAGAGGGGAAAGCACTTACATCATTGGTGTCAACTTAACGTAAAAGCCATGTCCCGCAAGGAACTGAAGTTCCTTGGCTTTTAGCTGAAGTCATCTTTAGATGACTAAATAATCCGAAAAATTTTTAGTCTACTTCAGTAGACTTTAGCTATAAGCCCTGAAATTCATTTCTGGGCGGGCGTGGAAGCCAATAGATAAGCGATTTTTAGCTTAAGTTGACACCAATGGACTTACATCCCCTCCAGTCTTTTTCCTCAATTTTGAATTTTGATGTCAGGGAGATCGCTCTTTAACGGCTAAAGTAAACTGAAGACAGAAATACCACAAATCCAAGAATTGCCCCCATGAGCGTTCAAATCGAATTTCAGGTTACCGCTCCACCGTTTCGTTGGGATGAAGCTGGAGGTATTCGCATCGGTCAAAGCCGCGTTACTCTCGATAGCTTGCTAGCAACATACCATAACGGCTCTACACCTGAAGAAATTGCTGTTCAGTATCCCGTTCTCTGTTTAGGGGAGATATACGCAGCGATCGCATATTATCTCACCCATCGCCAAGAAATCGACAATTACCTAGAGCAGCGTCGCAAAAAAGCTCAACAACAGCGAAATCAATTTGTCCAGCAGTATAATTTAGCTAATCTTAGGCAGCGCTTGCGCGATCGCGGGTCAAAATGAAATCAATCGACTTGAGATAACGATGCACCTCAAAATGAAAT
>NZ_JAIVFR010000411.1 GCF_020829685.1 Nostoc sp. CHAB 5715
CCCGCCGGTCGGTGACGTGACGCGATGCACTGGAAGAAGGAGGTGTGCCATGACCCACGATCAGAGCCCCACCCCGCCCGTCGTCGAACTCGGCACCGCGGAGAGCTGGCGGCTCCTCGAGTCGCAGAGCCTCGGACGCCTGGCGCTCGTGGACGCGTCCGGCGAGCCCCGCATCTACCCGGTGAACTTCATCAGATTGCTGTAAAGATTTCCACACACTCGATAAGATTACCTTCACCCCTTGGGGATTTTGTTGATGCAGTTGTTGTAGAGTGATGGGAGATGGTTGTACCCATTCCAGCGCTGCATTTGTCAAGGCTAAAGGTTTGGGTTGGAGAACATCGTTTTGATTCTCTGGGATTTTTGGGCCAGCAGCTAATAGGCGCAAAACTTTACCCCGTAGTTGCACCGCTTTAATAGCGGCTATAGTAATTTGTTGTTCTCCATTTGGCAACCAGACCACAATTTGAATTTCAGAGTCAGAAGTGATTCCCAAAGTTTTCCAGAAAAATTTGGCGGCGTCAGTTTTGGGTGGGTTCAAATTCTCAAAGGGGGAATTTAGCCAGCGTTTCCCGTCATTAAATGCACTCACCTCCACCTGATACCAAATTTGGTTATCCGTGAGTTTCAAATCTGCTGACGAATTTGGTTGCAGCCATTGAGTGCTAGTAACTTGAGTGATTGGTTGGACTGTACCAACAATTTGACTAGGGTGAGTAGAGGATATTTGCGATGCACCCTCACCCTTGAGTCTTGCTAACAAATCTTGAATATAGGCAAGATTATCTTTTGTAATTTTTGGTTGTGCCTTCAACCAAGAATTAGCATGTCCTTCTCCCTGCTGAACTGCTAAAATCAAAGCGAACCAAGCTTGCACCTCTGGTCTATTTGGGTTCACCCGCAACGCCGCCCCCGTGCGATTCCATAACCGTTTTTTATCAGCTTTGAGTAGGGTAGCAATTTCTTGGGCATTATGTGGCGACGCTTCAAACACCTGTAAAGCTTTCTCCCAACGACCATCAATCAAATCTGCCAGCACTTCTTGACTAGGACTTGCCCAATTTTTCTGGGCTTGGGTTTTAGTAAATTGAGAATGCAAGCGAATCAAATCCATTTGCGCTTGCGCCGCCTCTGGCAAAACTCCTTTGCGCTGTTTCTTGATGAATTTCAACCATTCAAAGGCTGGTGTCCACAGTCCACTACGGGCAATTGATAGAGCGTTTTGATATGCATAATCCTTGAGGGCTGATGATTTGAGGGTAATCGCCTCCAATTGAATTGGTTTGAGGAATAACTTCAGAGGCTTGATTTGGTAAACCTGTAAATGCGGTTCTAAACCTATAGTTTGATCAACAACTAACTCTTTGGTACTATCACCAGTTATCTGCTGCCATTTGGGTAATTGTCCGTTAGGACTAGTCCAAGACAACATTTGTAGTAAGTTTGTGCGTTCTGGATTGTAGTATACGACGTGACCATAAGCGATGGCTTCGCCAACGTCTGCGACGAACGCACCAGTTTCTTGTTGACGTTGAAAGAGCAAATTAAACCAAACACCTGGTGATGGTGTCCCACCTTCAAAGCGTTGCACTTCAGTTAAAGGTAGGGGAATGCTGATATCCTGGGGTTCTGATGTCCCATCAGGTGAGGGAGAAATCACAAAGGATTCATCTGGCCCAGTTACAGGTAATTGAGTCGTTAGATAGTAGTAATTTTCTGACTGAGATTTAAACTCTAACTCTTCTGAGCGTTCATAAACCCTGAGTTCAACGAGTTCTTCACAATCAGATTGACAATTAGGACGCTGTTGAAAAACTGGCAATAAAAAGGAGTCTTCCGCATCCTGATGTAAAGGCAGAGTTTCCCCGACTATTTGGTTTTTTTGACTCAAATCGAGTTGAATTTGTTTGAGAGTTTGGGGGCGTTCGTGCTTACCAAGGGGGATTTGTGCCCATACAGGTAAAATTTTATTTAGCCAGCTTACCTGATCTGGATTGAAGATGAAGAGAACACTAATCCAGGCAAAAGCCATAATTAGACTAGCACTACTTAAGAGAATTGCGATCGCTAGCATTGACAACAACCAACTTCCCCGTTTTAGCTTTTTCTGGGGTTTTTTAACGACGCGTTTCACCATACCTGCGTGAGATTTATTTTGTTTATTAATCCAGTTGGGCATTGGGCATTGGGCATTGGGCATTGGGCAGGGCATGGGGCATTGGGCATTGGGCATTGGGCATGGGGCATGGGGCATGGGGAACAATAACTAAATAACCCAAGTTGCTGAATTTGAATATAAAAGTCCTACTTAACAAATTCATATTTCCACTCAGTAACGCCAAATTCCAAGTTTCAATCTCGAAGTTCCGAGTTCAAAAGCCGAAGCAATAATATTTCCCCCTGCCCCCACTCCCCACTCCCCACTCCCCTGTTATACTCGTCCTTTCAGAAGTTGCCCAGAAGGACTAAGTTTAATTTGGGAGAAAATACGTAAATTTTCCCATGTGAATGCTAGATAATTGCGAATACACTTTTCACTTAAGTATGTGAGCAAAGTGTAAAAAGTTGAAAGGTATACTTATTAGCCGCAGTCATCGCAAAACCTGGATGCTCGCATGGTTACTAATTGCGGGAGTAAATGGAGTTGCACAAAAAGCGCTAGCACAAGAGTACACAGACACAGGAACTACTCAGGCGCAGGAAAGTATAGATTTAAATTCTTCTTCCCTCTCCCCAGTAAATCCGATGGCGCAAGTTACATCGGTTTCTCAACTCAAAGACGTACAACCCAACGATTGGGCATTCCAAGCATTACAATCTTTGGTAGAACGCTATGGTTGTATAGCTGGCTATCCAGATAGCAACTATCGAGGTAATCGCGCCTTAACTCGGTATGAATTCGCCGCCGGTGTGAATGCTTGTTTAGATAAAGTCAACGAATTAATTACTACAGCTACCAGCGATTTAATCACCCGCGAAGATTTAGCAATATTACAAAAATTGCAGTCAGAATTTGCCCCTGAATTAGCAACTTTACGGGGTCGTGTCGATAGTTTAGAAACCAAAACCGCCGAAATCGAAGCCAACCAATTCTCAACAACAACCAAACTCAGTGGATTACTAATAGTTGGCATTCAAGGACGGACTAGCAATCGTGGTGATGTGAATCCTAGAGATGGACAAAAAGATACAGATGATGCGGGGACAAATATTAATGTTATGTCCCTGGCGCAACTATATTTAACTAGTCAAATCACTCCCCGTAGTTATTTGTTTACAGGTCTTTTGGATGGTAAAGGAAAAACTACGCCTAGATTTACCAATAGTGTTTCCCGAAATGATGTTTTACTTGGCTACGAATTTCCTACAGATAACTTGATTGTAAGTGACCTCAACTTTCATTGGTTGGTGACAGATAAATTAGCAGTAATGGTGGGAACAGAAGGCGTAAGTATGCCAGCTGCTTTCCGAGGCCCCAATCGGGTAGAAAGTGCTGCAACAGGGCCATTGTCTTATTTTGCCCAAAGAAACCCAATTTTAAATATGGGATACGGTCACGGCGGTATAGCTATTGATTGGCAATTTGCTAAACGCGCTAGTTTGCAGGCAATTTATACTAGTTATCAACCAGGAAATCCCGGTAAAGGTAGCGGTTTATTTGATGGAACCACGACTACAGGTGTGCAATTGCTGCTAACACCAACCGATACTCTAGATTTAAGTTTGTATTACGTTAACAATTACTCCTCAGATGGTTGTTTACTAACCTTTGTTGGCGATGAATGCTTAACTACAGTTAATACCACTACCGGAAAATCAGCACCATTGCAAACTAACGGCGTGGGTGCAACTGTAACTTGGCAAATTTCTCCCCGTATTAGCGCAGGTGCATGGGGTGGTTATACTAAATCTTACATTCCTGGGCGATCGGGAAATGTAGAAACGACAAATTATATGGTGTTTCTGAATTTCCCTGATTTATTTGCTAAAGGAAATTTGGGGGGAATCTATGTCGGTCAACCTCCTAAAATCACCAGTAGCAACTTACCTGTAGGGAATAATGTTCCTGATTTTGTCAATACTGGTTTAGGACGTGCAGGTGGACAACCAGGGACGACTACTCAAATTGAGGCATTTTATCGTTTTCAGCTAACAGATAACATTAGCATTACACCAGGAATAATTCATATCTTGGAGCCTGGTAATACACCAGATAATGACTCAGTTACCATCGGCATTCTGCGGAGTACTTTTCTTTTTTAACAAGTGGTGGGGGTAAAAGGTTGCATAGCTTCTATAGCAATTCTTGCAGGAGTCGTGAAAAATATATATAAGGAAACGAACCGCCCTTCGGGTTCACCAGTCGCCTACGGCGGGAAACCCGCCTACAGCGCTGGTTCACCAAGAACGCCAAGGACGCAAAGAGAAGAAAGAAAAAAGAGATATATAATTTTCACAAATGACTTAGGACTGCTATATCAAGCAGCGCGTATGTTAGTCGGGGTCTAAATCCCCGTCACAAAACGTAATTGCGAACTTGTACTGAGCTTGTACTGAGCTTGTCCTGAGCGTAGTCGAAGGGCGTAGTCGTTGGCGCAGCCTCTCGTAGAGAAGGGCGTAGCCGAAGTATTGCGAACTTGTACTGAGCGTAGCCGAAGTATTGCGTATTGCGTATTGCGAATTGTGGCCAGATATGCATCAATCCTCAAGCATCTCCAACAACTGCGGCTCGCTTAATTGCGTAATTCCCAAGGAAAGCGCTTTTTCTAATTTAGAACCTGCATCTTCTCCTACTACCAAATAATCTGTTTTTTTACTCACTGATTCAGTCACTTTCCCACCAGCTTTTTGAATCAAAGCTTTCGCTTCATCTCGCTTTAAGGTTGGCAATGTTCCCGTAATTACAAAAGTTTTACCTGCGAACTTTTGATTACTATCACCAACTGTTTTTGTTTCTTCTGTGGCTGCTAATTGCAATCCTTCTGCTTGCAATCGTTCTATTAACCTTTGGTTGGCATCAATGCGAAACCACTGGTACACAGATTGGGCAATTTCAGCACCGATACCATAAATTCCTTCAATATCTGATTGCTTTGCTGTAGCTAACTGGTCTACAGTGAAATATTTCTGAGTCAACAATTGGGCATTCACACTGCCAACGTGACGGATGCCTAAACCATACAATACCCTTGACCAAGGTTGGTTTTTCGATTGAGCGATCGCATCCACTAATTTCTCTGCCGACTTTTGACCCATCCTTTCTAATGCACACAATTTACTTTCTGTCAACCCATACAAATCGGCAACGGAATGCACCAAACCTTTATCAACGAGTTGATGCACCAGCTTTTCCCCCAAGCCTTTAATATCTAAGGCATCACGACTTACCCAATGTTCAATGGAACCTTTGAGAATCGCCGCACAAGAAGCATTGACGCACCGAGTTACCGCCTCACCTGATTCTCGCACCACTGGTTGACCACAGACTGGGCAATGGGTGGGCATAACGAAGGGTTCAGTGTCAGAGGGACGGAGTTCTTTTAGTACCCTCAGCACTTCTGGGATGATTTCTCCAGCTTTGCGGACGATGACAGTATCGCCAATGCGAATGTCTAATTGAGTAATGCGATCGCTATTGTGTAAAGTAGCGCGAGAAACTGTTGTCCCCGCTAGTTGCACAGGGCGCATCTCGGCTAACGGCGTTAACGCCCCCGTTCTTCCCACATTTACAGCAATATTTTCTACACGGGTGGGTGCTTCTTCGGCTGGGTACTTCAAAGCGATCGCCCAGCGAGGGAATTTCTGCGTAAACCCTAGCTGTTCCTGAAGTTTAAAAGAATTCAGCTTTACTACTACCCCATCAGTCATATAGGGTAAATTCAGCCGTTCCGTATCCCAGTATTCATAATATTTTGCCACTTCTGCGATCGAGGCACATAGTTTATGGTTGAGGTTGACTCGAAAACCCATCTTTTCTAATAACTCCAATGCTTCCCATTGGGTATTGGCAATACTGGTGTCATCTCTACCAGGAATGTGTAACGTGTAGCCAAAGAAATCTAATCGCCGTTTAGCGACAATGCGCGAGTCTAGTTGCCTGAGTGTACCAGCTGCGGCATTACGGGGATTGGCAAATAATTGCTCACCTGCTTTTTGCCTTTCCTCATTAATTTGTTTAAACACTTCCAACGGTAAAAACGCCTCGCCGCGTACTTCCACCCTTTCTAGAATTTCTAACCCTTCAAAAT
>NZ_JAIVFR010000412.1 GCF_020829685.1 Nostoc sp. CHAB 5715
AGCATCATGTGGTCGAAGCGATCGCTTAATAAATATGCAGTTGCACCTGGAGTTACCAACATCGCCACCACAAGAATAATCCCCACAGTTTCTAAAACACCAAGCAGCATAGATTTGACACATATCCTGTTTGGTAATGTCTTGGGTATTTCTCAAGCAGATATTATTCAAACAGTGGTTATTAGTGTGATTAAAGTAATCACAATTGCAGTTCTTCGCAAAGACTTATTGTTATTTTGTTTTGACCCTACCCATGCGCGATCAATTGGCTTGAATACAGGAGCGCTCTACTATATTTTGCTATCATTACTGTCTTTAACTGCTGTAGCCGGACTACAAACTGTGGGGATTATTCTTGTGGTGGCGATGTTGGTAACTCCAGGTGCAACTGCATATTTATTAAGCGATCGCTTCGACCACATGATGCTAATTGCTATGGCTTCTGGAGTATTTTCGAGTGTTATGGGGACGTACATTAGCTATCACATTGATGGTGCGACTGGCGGTTGTATTGTGGTGTTGCAAACCTTATTATTTGTCGTGGCGATGATATTTGCACCCAAGCATGGTTTATTGGTTAGAGCAAAGAAACAGAAGGTTATTTCTGAATAAACACACGGCGCTAGATACAAAAATCAGGGTAACTGAAAACCCTCCCACAAGAAAAGTTGATGTTGGAAATCATAGCATTTATATAGAAATAATCTAACAAGTAATTTGCCTTATTACAATATATTATCAATAATTATGGCTGATAGCGATGTCTAGGACGGGCTACGCCTACGCATAAGCGTGTCAATTCTTCGTACTCACGCAAAATGCAGGGATTTACAGAGTGCGTTAAAGGCTAGATTTCGATTTTGTACCCTTGTGCTGGCTTTGAAATCCCTTACTATTGGCGTAATACACAGTCTTGAATTCCACCTGATTCGTTCCGGGATTATAGAGAGTATAGGTAGCTTGACCTGGTGTCCGTCCCACATTCCCCACCCCAACTACTTGACGCGGAGTAACGGTAATAGTTTGAGGGGACACTTGGTTATCAAGAGTAGTGAGTCCAGAGATAATAGAACCAGTTTGCAGTTGATACTGAAAAGTTAAACCGGAACGACCGCAAAACAGATTATTTGCTTGCATCCGCGACAGTCTATCAAGCATTTGGATTGGGGGAGTTTCTGGAGTCAGTTCATCATCCACACTTACCGTTGAGCCGTGGATTAACAAACAATCTAATTCAAAAAAACCAAAATCGAGGTTTCTCAACCATTGTACCGTCTGGCGGGAAACACACTCCCACAACATCTCAACAGTATCACCCCCATATTTTGCGATCAATTCAGGAGCATCCCCAGTCGGCCCCAAACCATGCAGAATAAAACACTGTTCTTCCCACCATCCCTTACAAATCAGGGGTTCTAATTCTCCCTGGCGTGGGTTAAGCACTCGTTCTACCAACTTATCTGCTTCTGGTCTTGGGCCTACTAAATCGCCTAAAATATACAAAGCTTCTACCTGATCACCCTGACGCTTAATGTCAGCTATTACAGCTTCATAAGCTGCCAAGTTAGCTTCAATTCCACTCAAAATTGCCCATTTATTCATAGTTATTTTTTTTCAACGCAGAGGAACGCGGAGGAAGAGGAGGAGGGGAGAGAGATTACCTTGTGCAAACATGAGTTGGGTCATCCGCCCGTTCTGCGTACTCCAACCCATGCGCTAAACGCCAAGCAAAGATTGCAGGTAAACCTTTCTCAAGAATTGCTGCACAAGTTTTTTGGTAGTCATAAACCACTTCCCGCAGTTTGAATTCTTGAGTGTCAGTATCGTAAATCACATAAGTAGCATTCGGTCGTCCATGTCGGGGTTCTCCCACTGAACCCACATTCACAATCCGTTTGAGAGGAGATGTAAAGCTGATTTTCTGTGCTTTTTCTCCTCTACCAACACTAACTTGTAGCTGACCAGCATCAAGAGTTCGGGTATAAGGTACATGAGTATGACCACAAAATAGCACATCTGAATCTGTGGAAATTACTCGCTCTAGTGCTACAAAAGCGTCTAGTTCAGGTAACAAATATTCATGGTTACTATGAGGACTACCGTGAACAAAAGCTAAATTTCCCTCTTTGAGGCTGTAGGGTAACTTGGCTAAAAATTCACGGTTTTCTGGGTTAATTTCCTTATTAGTCCACTCGTGAGCTTGTATTCCTCTTTTTTCTGCCAATAACGAGGGATAACTGCAATCACAAGCGTTCAAACCTTCCACAATATCTTCATCCCAACAACCAACGCAGGTGGGAATATCTAAAGAACGAATTTGAGCAACAACTGCATTGGGATGCGGCCCATATCCTACCAAATCGCCAACACAAAAGATTTTTTCGCATGAGTGCTGGTCAATATCTAGCAATACAGCGTCTAAGGCTTCGTAATTGCCATGAATACATGAAATGACGGCTATTTTCACACTGGTTCCCCTTCTAATAAAATCTCTTTTACTTGTTGTTGGTATTGCAAAATCGCTGCGTCAGATAAACAGCAATCTGATAATGTTTGCCTTAAAGTTGCTTCATCCAAGTTTTGTCCCACCACTTCTAGTCCACTGAAACGCTGGGGTCTACCTTCCAAGTAGCGTGGTAGGTCTAATTCCAGAAAATCTGTTTGGGGAACGCCAGCGACAAAATCACAGTAAAGTGACCTACCATCGTTCACGTCAAAAATGCCTTTAGCACGGGTAACGATACCGTAAGCACTGTGGGTGATTTCGTACCAAAATTCTTCCAGACTATTTTCGTCAATAACTTGACCGTTGCTTGCCGCCCGCCATAAAGTTTCAGCATTACTGGCTTGGGTTGGTGCGCCGTGTACAATCTCCTTTGCCCAAGCATGGTATTCAGAGCCTTTGAGGTCAGGTGGTAAGACTGCAATGGTACGGTAAGTTAGATTATCTAATAATTGTGCTACAGATCCCAACTCCAGATAAAATCCCCACTCAATGTAAACCGCATCTGCTTTAGGTATTTGGTTCAGAAATTCGACTTGTTGAGCATCGCTAAAGACCTGTAAATCAGGAAATTCAGAAGTTATGCGGGTTTGGTCAACGGGAACAGTCCCAGTACCAGGGTTGTAATAAATTATTTTGTCAACATCGGCGATATCTCGCATCTGTTGACAAACCCAGGTAGTTTTTCCAGCCCCAGATGAACCAGCAACGACAATAATGTTTGGTACAGACATAAATATAATGATAATCATTTTTATGTGATTTGAAATATAGTAGCAAGAAAATTGCTGACTTGATCAATGCCACACAGTTGTACCATCTGGTTTATCGATGAGAGTTACTCCCACTGCTTGCAATTGGTCGCGTATAAGGTCTGAAGCGGCAAAATTGCGCTGTTTACGTGCATTCTGCCGTTGTTGAATTAAAGTTTCAATGTCTGCATTACTTAAACGTTCTTGTTTGGCATCAGTTTCATCTTTTGGTACTGCTTCTAGTCCTAAAACCTGTGCCAAGTGAACTAGGGTTTGCCACTGCTGCTTAATCGTTTCTGAGGAAGTATCGGTTTTACCTTGATGAGTCAAAAGGTTTCCCTGACGACGTAATTCTTTTGCCAGTTCAAAAAGAACAGCTAATGCAGTGGGCGTGTTAAAGTCATCATCCATCGCCCTCTGAAAGCTTTCAACATAGGGTAGGGCATTGGGTATTGGGCATTGGGCATGGGAAGAGGTAGGAGGCAGAAGTTCTTTAATTTTGAATTTTGAATTTTGAATTTTGAATTGATTTGTCCCTAGTCCTTGACCGTACTGGTAGCTGAAAAGCAAACCTTCTTTAAGGGTTTTCCAAGCATTTTCAGCAGAAATGATGGCATCTTCTGTAAAATCTAGAGGCTTGCGATAATGGGCTTGCAGGACAAATAAACGGAGTACATTAGGCTCAATACCTTGATCAAGTAATTGGCGAATCATTGTAAAATTCCCCAAAGACTTTGACATCTTTTCACTATTCACCGTTACCATACCATTGTGCATCCAGTAACGTGCTAATGGCTTAAGAGTAATAACTTCTGACTGTGCAATTTCATTTTCATGGTGGGGAAACACCAAATCGCCGCCACCACCGTGAATATCAATCGTATCACCTAAGAGCCTACGCACCATTGCCGAACATTCAATATGCCACCCCGGCCGACCAACACCCCAAGGTGAATCCCACGCTGGTTCCCCTGGTTTAGCAGCCTTCCATAAAGCAAAATCAAACAGGTTTTGTTTCTTTTTAAGAGATGGGTCTTCTGAGTCTACCCTATTACTCGCCCCAGCTTGCATATCATCCAAAGAACGCCCAGAAAGTTTGCCATACTCAGAGAAGTTTTGCACCTTGTAATAAACATCCCCATCAATGGCGTAAGCGTAGTCTTTTTTTTCTAGTTCCTGAATCAACTGGTGAATAGCTGAAATATTTTCCGTGACGCGGGGATAATCAGAAGCATCCATCACATTTAAACGTCTGATATCCTCAAAATAAGCCTGAATGTATCGCTCAGAAACCTCTTGCATAGAAGTTCCTTCTGCATTAGCTCGGTTGAGAATCTTATCATCAATATCAGTAAAGTTTTGCACATATTGGACTTCATACCCCCGCCATTGCAAATAGCGGCGCACTATATCCCAAACAATGTAAGAACGTGCATGACCCAAATGACAATAATCGTACACCGTAACACCGCAGCAATACATTTTTACCTTACCTGGTTCTTGCGGCTGGAAGGATTCTTTGCGACGGGTGAGAGTGTTGTAAATTGTCAGAGTCATAATCAATTCCAAAATTAAGATTTAGGATGAATTTGCACAGCATTAAAAAAACAACTTCTTGCACCAGTGTGACAAGCAATATCACCAATTTGCTCAACTTTTAGCAAGATGGTATCTCTGTCACAGTCGTAAAAAGCTCTTTTACCTTTTGAATATGTCCAGATGTTGCGCCTTTATGCCATAATTGCGAACGCGAACGACTCCAATAATGAGCTTCGCCTGTAGATAATGTTTTTTGAATTGATTCCGAGTTCATCCAAGCCATCATCAAAACAGTGCCATCGCGGTAATCTTGCGCTATGGCAGGAATTAAATCTTGATTATTAAACTTAAGTTTTTCAACCCACAATAAATTTTGATTCATTAGCGTTTACTACAGACACTTCAATTTCTGGAGCATTAAGTATTTTTTGTTGCTATCCAACCTCTGAACCAGAGGGCTGTGAAAAATCGAGTAATCTTGCTAAAATTTGCTTCTTGTAATAGTTCAATAGTTCTTGACTCAGAGATACAATGGAGATGTACGACGTTGCTTGCTGTTTCCTCTACTATTTCTGCTCCGATTCCTAAGTGACGTGCATGATATTTGTAAGCTTTTAGGAAATCGTTAAACCTTTCTGAGCCTTTCTCCTCACATAAATCAACTAGAATCAATTTCGCTCCTAATTTGAGGCGTTGCGAAATACTTTGAAGCAGTGACAGTTTTGCTCCGTCATCAGGGAGAAAGTGCATAGCAAGAATGCAAGTTGCTGCATCATACAGGGGAGTGAGAGGCAGTTCATGCGTTAACCCCTGGTGGAGCTTCACGCGGTTTATTAACCCATGTTTGGCTACTTTTTCTTGGGCGATAGCCAGCATTTTTGCCGAAGGGTCAACGCCTGTAAAGAGCCAGTGCGATCGCGCTTGACCAAAAATTGTGAGTTCCATACCGCCACCAGCAGCAACAATCAGTAGATGAGCCTGCTCCGACACACTTGCATCCAAGAGTGCAACTGCCATATTGAATATCGACTCATAACCAGGCACAAAACTACGTGCTCCTACTTCATAATTTATCGTTTGGAATGTTGGATTTAAGTCGAAATCAAAGCGGCTCTGCTCTTTATTCATATTGAAGTTGCCTTTTATCTTGAAGGTATTTGCAAGGCAATGACAACTGTTGCTACCATTGCCCAGGTTTGGTAAGGTTACTAAAACTTAGTATTGTGGCGCACTAAATTCATAAACTCCTCACGAGTTCGCGCATCTTCTGAAAACACACCACGCATTGCACTAGTTACAGTCCAAGAACCAGGTTTTTGCACGCCGCGCATCACCATACACATGTGGCTAGCTTCCATCACAACGGCTACCCCTTGAGGTTCCAAAATGGTCTGGATTGCTTCGGCAATTTGGCGGGTTAATCTCTCTTGTACTTGCAAGCGACGGGAATACA
>NZ_JAIVFR010000413.1 GCF_020829685.1 Nostoc sp. CHAB 5715
AATTATAATTGGGATAACGAAGATGACTGTCGCGCTACTCTCAGAGTGAAAAACTGGCTTGTAAACTTTTTTCAAGATGAATATGGTTTGCGCCTAGCTTAAGTAATTTCGGATTTTTTAAAGCTTTTCAATTGCTTAGAATACATGTTATTTGTAGCGGTTTACAGATGTGAACCCCGCTTGTTTTAGCGTGATATCTTATTTATAATTTTCCACTTCAACACCAAATAAATGCAGCTAATTAAAAATATCTTCAAAATTCCCCAAATTATTTACTTCTTTATCCCAATTATAATTATCATCCTTTTATTTAAATTTTTGCCCATAAATGCCGTTGAAATAAGTAGCATAGAGTTTATCGGGGAAGCTACTTTAGCAAAAGGTTTAACCTTACAAAAAACTGAAATTGGAGGTTTATCTGGAATTACCTATGATTCAAAAAACAACCTTTATTATGCTATTTCCGATGACCGTGGACAAAAAGCTGCCGCTCGTTTTTACGCCCTGAAAATCGACTTAAGCAAGGGTTTCCTAGAAAAGGGTAGAGTTGTTCCTGTCAGTGTTATCACATTATTAAATGAAAATGGTCAAACATTTCGCCCAGGTGAAACTGATACAGAAGGTATTGCCTTAACCAATAAAGCAACTGTATTTATTTCTTCAGAAGGCGATGCTGCAAAATTAATTAATCCTTTTATTAAAGAGTTCTCATTATCTTCTGGTAGAGAAATTACAACACTTCCCATAGCAAACAAATTTTTGCCTGATAAAAGTGGTAAACAAGGTATCCGCAACAATTTAGCTTTTGAAAGCCTTACCATCACACCCGATAAAAAGCATCTATTCACAGCCAGTGAAAATGCTCTAATTCAAGATGGTGTCGCAGCGAAAGCTAACATCGGTACTCCTTGTCGGATTTTGCAATACAACTTGCTCAACAACCAGCCAGAAAAGGAATTTCTTTACCAAACAGAACCAGTTTCTCCCTTTTTGAATGTAATTGGCAAATTCGCTAGTGGATTACCTGATTTACTTGCTCTCGATAATCAAGGACACTTCCTAAGTTTAGAACGGTCTTTTACTGGTTTAGGATTTGCTATTTCCCTGTTTCAGGTTTCTTTAGAAAAATCTGATGATATTCATCAAATAAATAGCCTTTTAGCAGTTGACTCCAAGAATATTAAACCAGTTCAGAAAAAACTGCTGTTAGATTTGAGAACCCTAGATGTGCTGCTAGACAACATCGAAGGCTTAACTCTTGGCCCTAAACTACCCAATGGTCAGCAATCATTAATTCTCATCAGTGATAACAATTTCAACTCCCTACAACGCACCCAGATACTAGCCTTTAAAATGAAAATTGAAACACCACTAATCAGATTATTACGCCGTTTACTCCCGAATCTCAACCGTTAGCTGTACAGAGATATCAGGGTTTTACTGGTATTTACTTTTTCCTGTGTATTCACGGAATCTACTAGGCAACTTTATCTAGCTTATTTGTAGTTTCCGTGTAATTTCTCAACCGTATTGCTTAATAAATATGTTACACAATGTTTAGGAAATTTTTCCATCCAATAGATTAACCATAATTACAGGATATGATTATTTTTATACAAATTATGATACTTTCTAAATTTAAATTTAATAATTAGCTAGAGTTATTAAAGTGTTTTGCCAACAATATTTTTCATAAATGATTTTTATGTCAACAAATAAAATTGAGAATATGGTAGGGCAAAAAGCAGAATTAGACAATTGCATTGGACAGTTTTTAAATAATCGCTATTTAATCAGAGATTTGATTGGCAAAGGTGGGATGGGTAGAGTTTATTTAGCAGAAGATACTGCTAAAGGTGGTATGCCGATCGCAGTCAAAATTTTATCACTCAGTTTAGCGAACCAGCACATGTCCCAACGCTTTGCTAGAGAAATTTTTATTGGCGCTCAATTGGGTTGCAAAAGTAAACATATTGTTCGCATATTAAGTTATGGCGTTACTGAGGATAAAACTCCGTTTTATGTAATGGAATACCTGCAAGGAAAAAATCTCAAACAAATTCTCAAAATTCAGCCCTTAACAATATCAAAATTTTTAGAGATTTGTCATCAAATTTGTTTAGGCTTACAATGTGCCCACCAAGGTATCAGCCTCAAAGGAGAGATTTATCCTATTGTTCATAGAGATATCAAACCAGAAAATATATTCATTACTGAAGATAGTAAACAAGGAGAAATTGTCAAAATCCTAGATTTTGGTATTGCCAAGTTTTTAACAGAGCGAAGTGGGATGACACTGACAGATTCTTTTATTGGCAGTTTACCTTACTGTTCTCCAGAACACATGGAAGGGCGCAAATTGCTAGATGTCCGCTCTGATATTTACAGTTTGGGAGTACTAATGTTTGAGATGCTGACAGGAAAGCATCCATTTCAGATTCAGATAAAAAGTAACTCCTTTGGCACTTGGTATCAAGCGCATCGCTTTGAAATTCCACCTACCCTTGAGGAAGTGAACCCGCAAGTCAAAATACCGCAGGTGTTAGAAAAAATAGTGATGAGTTGTTTAGCTAAAGAAGTAAGCGATCGCCCTCAAAATATAAACCAAATATTAGAAGATTTAGAAATAGCTAATATTCAGATTAATGATGGTATTCCTAGCAAGAGCAGTGATATTCTTAAACTTTCGTTTCCGGTTCAATTAGTACCTTCAACTTTATTATCCGAAAAAGAGTGTTTGCAGAAAAATTGGCCTAAAAATAAACCAATTGCACCAATTGGATTTCCCCATTTACTACAAACGACTGAAAGACCCATACCAACTTTTTGGGCAATGTTACCCAAACAAGAAATTACAAAATTTTTGGATAAAATACATGGTACTGAATTTATTAGTAAAATGAATGCTTACCCGATGCTATTGTGGGTAACAGTACTATACGACGCTCAAACTTCTATGACTAAATGGCTACCTTATTTTCTGAATTTAAAAGATAATAAAGTCCAGAATATAGCTCGTAGTTTAGCTGAAGTAGGTTACTATCATCTACTATTGTTTGCCATAGAAGATCCAACTCGTTGCTCTCATGTAACAACTTTAAGCCTTACAGCTAACCAGCGCCAGGAACTTATAGATTGCTTAGACATGAGTGAAAATTCAAATGAATTAATTCTGTCTAATCAAGCCAAAAATCTTCTAAAAGCAGATTATGAAAAGCTGAAGTTAGACATCTTACAAAAGTTAGCCGTAGAACAAAAATCTGAGACAGAAGGTTTAAAAAATTGGATGGATAAATTTTGGGATATTTTTTTAAACCTTTTATCACGTCCTTGAAAGTCTGCTTTCAAAATCAAAATGCTTACTACCATTATTTAATGAAATTTTTATGTGTGTATTGCTAACTTTAAATAGACTCAGCAGCAGAGGTGAATAAAGTGAATAAAAGCCCATTTACATCTCCAAGTAGTACGGGCTTGCTTGCTAATCGTTATCAACTCAAGCAATTAATTGGTAGCGGTGGCATGGGTGAAGTTTTTTTAGCAAATGATATTTTGTTAGGAGGTACACCAGTTGCTATCAAGTTTTTGACTCAAACTGTTGTCGATACTAAGATGCAACAAGACTTTGCTCGTGAAGCTTTAATGAGTGCAGCTTTGAGTCAAAAGAGCTTACATATAGTGCGGGCGTATGATTATGGTGTGAATGAGAAAGGAAAACCATACTACGTCATGGAATATCTATGTGGTAAGAGTTTAAAAGATTTAATTCCGCTACCACTCCCCATGTTTTTGACTCTCTCCCGCCAAATTTGTTTGGGCTTACAGTGCGCCCATGAAGGCATTAACATTGATGGCAAAATTTGTCCTTTAGTTCATAGAGATATCAAACCTGCCAATATATTAGTTATTCCCGATCCGATATTGGGCCAGTTAGTTAAAATTCTCGATTTTGGGATTGCTAGATTTTTGAATTATGTATCAACAGCTAGTACATATAAGGAATTTAATGGCACTTTACCCTACTGTTCTCCAGAACAGCTAGATGGGGAAAAATTAGATAGTCGCTCTGATATTTATAGCCTGGGTGTGATGATGTTTGAAATGCTCACAGGCAAAAAACCTTGGGAACCAGAAACTGATTACTTTGGAGCTTGGTATAAAGCACATCACTTTGAGCAACCAAAAGCGATCGCAGATGTTAAACCCACTCTTAAATTACCTCAAAAGCTAAATAATTTAATCATGTCTTGTCTGGCGAAAAAATCTTGCGATCGCCCCCAAAACATCGCTCAAATTTTGCAAGTATTAAACAGTTTAGAACAGTCTAATTGTCCTAGTATACCTACAAGTTTACCCTCTAATTCCATCCTTAGCCGTCCTTTAGATTCTGGATTACCAATCACAGTAGAACAAAGCTGTCGGCAACTTTTGTGGCCTCAAAATAAACCAATTCAAGAAATTGTTTTTCCCCAGCTTATAGACACCGCACCAGGATCTATGACAGCCCTATGGTTGATGTTGCGTAAACAAGAAATCAAAAACTATGCCCTTTCTACCCGTTACAACCAGTTTATCTTCATGACATCTCCTCACCCAATGCTGTTGTGGGTAACTGTACTCTACAATCGGCAATTAGCTCCTAAATGGCTACCTTGCTACTTAGATATGCAAAATCCCCAAAATCTTAGGCTGGTAAGTTTGCTGGCTGAAAATGAACACTATCCTTTAATTTTCTTTACTCTGGAAGCACCACATTCCTGCACCAACGTTCTCAGCAGTCGCATCGAGCCAACTCAGCGACAAATGTTGAAAAACTGGGCGCAACAAATTCATAGTCTACCACCAGCTTCTGTGCCCCAGTTGAGCAAACAGCTGTTAAAGCAGCAGTATAAACAAATGCAATCCCGCATATTGCAGCATCTGGAATCACAGCCACAGGTTGTATTATCAGGCTCTATTTAAGGAAAAATCCGCACCTGGGAGAGACGGGACAAAAAATTCCTAATTTCCCACTTCAAAACACTTGACAAATAGAAAAAAAATAGTGATAATAGCAAAGTTGCCAAACAAGGGACTGTAGTTCAATTGGTTAGAGCACCGCCCTGTCACGGCGGAAGTTGCGGGTTCGAGCCCCGTCAGTCCCGTTAAAAATTTATAAGTAGTGAATCACTGAACTGAACTTCGGTGATTTTGGATTTTGAATTCCCCAAAGGGATTGACCCAGGATTCAGGGTTTGAATATAAGCTACATTTATCATGCTTTGCAAAAGAGAGAATTAACTGTGACTGTTAGAGTCCGTTTTGCGCCGAGTCCAACCGGAAATTTACATATTGGTTCAGCTAGAACTGCTGTATTTAACTGGCTATTTGCCCGTCACCACGGCGGGAAATTTATACTGCGAATAGAAGACACAGATTTAGAGCGATCGCGTCCCGAATACACCGACAATATTCTTGAAGGATTGCGTTGGCTAGGATTGAACTGGGATGAAGGGCCATTTTTCCAATCTCAACGCCTGGATTCTTATAAGGAAGCAGTGCAAAAACTGCTAGATCAAGGATTAGCCTATCGCTGCTACACTACTTCCGAAGAACTAGAAACTCTAAGAGAAGCTCAGAAAGCTAGAGGTGAAGCTCCTCGTTATGACAACCGTCACCGCAACCTCACCCCAGAACAACGCGCCGCATTTGAAGCAGAAGGTCGCTCCTCTGTGATTCGCTTCAAAATCGACGATGAGCGGGAAATTGTCTGGAACGACCTAGTAAGGGGAAAGATGTCTTGGCGAGGTAGCGATTTAGGTGGTGATATGGTCATCGCCCGCGCCTCAGAAGAAGGAAGCGGTCAACCTTTATACAACTTTGTCGTTGTAGTGGATGACATCGATATGCAAATCACCCATGTCATTCGCGGAGAAGACCACATCGCCAACACCGCCAAGCAAATTCTTCTGTATGAAGCAATGGAGGCAAAAGTTCCAGAGTTTTCCCACACGCCGCTGATTTTAAACAGGCAAGGGCAGAAGCTTTCTAAGCGGGATGGTGTTACTTCCATTTCTGACTTTCAGCAAATGGGCTTTACTGCTGAAGGCTTGGTAAATTACATGACATTGCTGGGTTGGTCGCCACCAGACTCAACGCCAGAAATATTTACCTTAGAAGAAGCAGCGAAAGAATTTGGTTTTGAGCGTGTAAATAAAGCAGGTGCAAAGTTTGACTGGGACAAGCTGGATTGGTTGAACAGTC
>NZ_JAIVFR010000414.1 GCF_020829685.1 Nostoc sp. CHAB 5715
AAAAATATGGCAAGGCGAATCAAATGGGTGGCTCAGAAGCTATATAAAACTCATTTTCTCAGGTATCTCAAATGAATCTGTCAGGGCCTGATGACAAATTTTGCAGTTTTTGTACCTGTGGAAGAGCGGCAAAATACCAGATAAATACCCAGGGGAGCACGAACTCCGTTTTTTGTCAGGTCCCAGGTCGCTTTACCTCCGTTTGAGGTCGTAGAATACACCAGATTTCCACCCAGATCTGTAATCCTCACCTCTGTCTCGCTTTCAAGACGATCTATCGTCAGAACACCCTGAAAATCAGATTTGACAGGATTAGGATACACAAGGATATCGTTTAAATCATCGCGACTGCCTGAAGCGTCTGACTGATATGAAACTACTCCTGAGCCTGTTTGCACAAAAACCTCGCCTGATAAGGGGTGAATCGCCAGGTTCCGGATTTTACCGTCGGGCATCGGGCTGTTGAGTTCATTAAAGTAATCAATCTGCTCCTCTCCGCTTTCGTTGAAAAGGTATAGGCCTTTTTCTGTTCCGATCCATTTCCGGTTGCCCTGATCAGAGACAATCGCCGGAACAACCTCGCGGATCAGCAATCGCTGATTTCCAAAAACAGGATTAAAAGGTACCCTGGGATTGGTGACCGCTACATTGGAGGACTGAACCACTGAAACGCCGTTATCCGTCCCTATCCATACCTGCTGATTCTGATCAATCACCAGCGACACGGCGTTGCCTGGCAAACCATTTGAAATGCTGTATGTGTAAGAGGCCCCGCCTTTGCTGACTACCAGGAAACGGCCGCTGATGTACCATTCATTGCCGTAAGTATCTTTCTGAACGGCACTGACTCCTCCACCTGAGTAGGCTTTCCAGCTGTTATCTTCAAAGAAAAAATCACTGCTGCTCTGAAAAACAACTTTATCATTGATCCTGGTCAGCAATCCGTCGCTGACAGGCAGACCTTCAGGGACATAACTTAGAAATGCCCCGGAAACATCCGAAAGAAGACCCCTGACACCATCTGAAATCCAATATTTACCGTTAGCATCCCTTCTTACCTGATTTACATAAGCCGGGTTTACACCAGCCGGCAAAACGACCTGGTTTTCGAAAAGAGATTTCCGGCTTGAACTGAACCAGTTGCCGTAAAACAGGATGTTGCTGGAAGCACTGAGAGAAGAGGCCAGGATATTGCCTGAGGAAGTTTTAACAAAAAGACTGTCTGCCGTACTTTTAAGACCGGCAATACCGGGACTTGAGCCGTTCGGTCCGAAATTACGGATCACTTCCCGGATGTAATCGTCATGAAGATCAACCAGCAGGATAACCTGCCCTGTACTCAAATAAGCCTGGGATTCTTTCACCACCACTGCTCCGAAACTTCTGCCTCCCTGAATAATTTCGGAGGTCTTAAAGTCATCTACATACTTCACACGGGTGATCAGCCCCTTTTCATCTGTTTCGGCCAGATCTATACCACCGTCCTGATAGCCTATAATCAACTTTCGTGGCACCGGAGCATACTCAAGGGCAGAGATAACCCCTCCGTGCAATCCCAGCTCCTTTCCGGGCTTCCTATAGGTATTTGCAGACAGATCGTACGCAAAGAAACCGTTGACGGTAAAACAATACACCTGATTACCCGCCAACGCCGCACCCCTGGCATCGGTATAATTGAAATGAGTTCTCCATGTTTTGGTGGGTATCTGGCTAAAAATATCCGTAGAAACACCACATAGCAACAAACCCAGCATAAAAAGCCGGGTTTTAAAGAAAAGAGAAATATAATTACAGCTTTTCGGCACTTTCATCTGGAAGATGGTAACATTTTCTGCATCTGGCTTCATAAGTATCCGCTTCACCGAGCATCACCTGGTTTCCGTTGCTCACTTTACGATAAGAATAATGGGCAATGTCTCCGCAAATCATACAAATGGCGTGTACTTTGGTTACATATTCGGCCACGGCCATCAGTCCGGGCATAGGACCAAAAGGCTTACCGGTCGAATCCATGTCCAGACCGGCGATAATGACGCGTTTTCCCATAGCGGCCAGACTATTTGCTACATCAACGACGGCTTCGTCAAAAAATTGGGCCTCATCAATACCTACCACGTCACAATCGCCCGTGTAAAGCAGGATTTCTGTAGCAGCATTGATAGGTGTCGAACGAATGGCATTCTGGTTGTGCGAAACAATGTCTTCTTCGTGATACCTGATATCTATGGAAGGCTTAAAAATCTCAACTTTTTGTTTGGCGATCTTCGCCCGGTTCAGTCTTCTGATCAGTTCTTCGGTTTTTCCCGAAAACATTGAGCCGCATATCACCTCGATCCATCCCATCCTGGAATCTTTACTTCTACCTCTTTTTGGCTCAATGAACATTTTTTTATGATTTATTTCGTTTTGATAATAGTCTGGCAAAAAAGTTGCAATAAATTTGAATCAAATTGTCCGACAGGGATACAAAAAAAACAAATTTAGAAATGACCTACAAGTGGAATTTACAAGAAGCCGAAAATTATGCTAAAGCTTTTGCTGCTTTGTTAAGTGATGAGTACTTTAAAAACAAGTTGACGATCAATGGGGGTGAAATATTAAACCTGACTGAAAGCAAACAGCTTAATCTTCTGACCATCAGGGAGCTTTATGATAAGTGGCAAACTGAAACCGAAAGATTAAAAAGTCCTTATTTCGACTTTGAGCAATCGGAGGTTAAACAGGCCCTTGCTGATTTTATGAATGTATTGTCAAGGTTTATTCTTGTAAATAAAGACAATTTTATTCCCCTTCTGACAAAATCGACAAAAAAAACACTCGAATTATACATTTCTCCGGTCAGTTTTTTTGAAAACCTGATGCGTGATCTTCCTGATTTCAAGCTTACCTCTGAATGGCTGAAAAACAACGGCCGTTTTTTCAAGGATTATGGCTGGGTTTTATCAGAAATGCTTAACCGTCTCAGCGGCCTTCAGTTTGTTTACGCCAATCAGGCGATCGATTGGGTGAAGGAAATCATTACGGATGATAAGATTGATTCCCGGTGCAGATAATTGAGTAGTCCCAGTGGTATTGCTAGTGCTGTTTTGGAAACTTAGGTTAAATGGATAGGAACTGATCCGTTTATCTCCCTTGGGGGATTGTTTGTTGAAATATTCCCTTGCTTGTGATTTCAATTCCGGGGAAATTAACTTGTCTTGAAACTTGATATCTAAGACCTTACCATCAGGATCTACCACTAATACACCCAAAACAGCACCTTCAAGATTCGGCTTCTTCGTGGGTAATGTTTGGCGGATGACTGGTTTTTGTTCAGCGTTGGGGTATTCTTGCTGGACTTCTTTTCTCAGGTTTGCGTAGGAATCTAGCTGTGCTATAGCCCGTTGAGTTCCTTTGGCAGATAAATTGGGTGCTTGTGACGCGGTTCCCCTAATTAAAGTTAAGCTATCCCCAGCTCTTGGAGCTTGTTTTAGAGAATTTATCAACCGGTTTTGAGCAATTCTAGACGCATCATTACCCGATTGCATCATTTGTGGACTCGTATTTCCCTGCGCTGTTGTAATGGGGTTAGTGTCAAAAGCAGGTATCACCGTATGGTGTGAGTTACGGGTAACCAAACTTTTAGAATTTTTACGTAGTATACAGATATTAATTTGAAAGCTATTAAACCGAAAATATACTTAAAAATTTAGTACTAGTTATTTTAGATAAGCGAAATATTACCGTGTTTTTTTGAAGGCATTTATATATATAAAAAGTTCATTTCAGAGAATCTACGGTAACAAAAATCAAAGCGATCGCGTACTTTTATTTCAATAAACCTTACATTATCAGCTTAAAAAACTCAGAAAGGATGACAAATACAGGATGTAAAAGCTCCAACTGCTATTCTGTAGTAGCCTAACGCTAGTACAGGAAAGCTCTGACAAACGCCGAACGCGTTTTTCTTTAGAGTATCTGAAGCCACTCTTTAAGTGTCTGCGCGTCTACAGAGGTCTTAGTCTCAAAACCTCTTCCTTCACACTTCCGGCTTTAGTGAAGACTTGTGCAGTGTATTAGGTTTTTATGATGGAATTTTTAAATAATTTTTTCTCTACTAGCCAGTTTATTCCCCACGGACATTGCTACCTTTGGAAACCAGGATTGGTATGGTTGCATCTGGTTTCAGATGTGTTAACTGGACTTGCTTATTATGCAATTCCAGTAATGTTGGTTTATTTTGTCCGTAAACGGCGAGATGTGCCTTTCGGCTGGATGTTCCTGATGTTTGGCATATTCATCGTTGCTTGTGGCACAACCCATTTAATGGATGTGTGGACGCTTTGGTATCCTACCTATTGGCTATCAGGATTAATTAAAGCTATCACCGCTTTTATCTCAGCATTCACTGCCATACAACTTGTGCCATTAATACCCCAGGCACTGGCTCTACCAAGTCATACCCAACTAGAGGCTGCAAACTCCCAACTAGCAAAGGAAATTGCTGAACGCATACGGACTGAGGAGGTGTTGAGAGAAAGTGAACAACGTTGGCAATTAGCTTTGCGCGGCAATAATGATGGAATTTGGGACTGGAATGTTAAAACCAATGAAGTGTTCTTCTCGGTTCGCTGGAAGGAAATGCTCGGTTACGAAAACGAGGAAATTTCTAACTATTTAGATGACTACCTGATACGAGTGCATCCTGATGAGCTTGACTGGGTGACACAAGCAGTTCAAGAGCATTTTGCTCATAAAACACCGTTTTACGCTATCGAGTATCGATTTTTATGTAAAGATGGCACTTATAAATGGATTTTGGATCGAGGTCAAGCACTGTGGGATGAAGATGGTAACGTAGCGCGGATGGTCGGCTCACATACTGACATCACTGAGCGCAAGCAAGCAGAGGAAGTACTAAATAGCCTACTTAACCAACTAGAAAGCAAGGTTGAGCTACGGACAGCAGAGTTAACAAGAATTAATCAATCACTACAGGCAGAAATTACTGAGCGCCAGCGAATGGAACAAGCATTGCGAGAAAGCGAACAGCGATTCCGTGCTGCATTCCATCAAGCTGCTGTTGGCATCGCCCATGTAGCTATAGATGGAAGTTGGTTGTTAGTTAACCAGAGGCTTTGCGATATTGTCGGTTATACACTAGAAGAACTACAGTTGCTAACTTTCCAAGATATTACTCACCCAGATGATCTTGATGCCGACCTGAAATATGTTGACCAGATTTTAGCAAATAATATTCAAACTTATTCGATGGAAAAACGCTATTTCTGCAAAGATAGCTCCATAGTTTGGGTTAATCTCACCGTATCTTTAATGCGCGAACCTAGCGGGGAGCCAAAGTATTTTATTTCTGTGGTCGAAGACATTAGCGAACGGCAAGCCGCACTACGCGATCGCCAGCAGTGGGAAGAACAAATTCAAGCGTCACTCTTAGAAAAAGAGGTGTTATTAAAAGAAATTTATCATCGGGTCAAAAATAATTTACAGGTTATTTCCAGTCTGTTAAGCTTGCAATCTGCTTATATTAAAGATCAACACGATTTGGTAATATTCAAACAAAGCCAGCAGCGAATTGCATCAATGGCTTTAGTTCACGAAAAATTGTATCAGTCTCAAGACTTGGCAAAGATTAATTTTGGTGAATATATTCGAGATTTGGTAGCAAGTTTATTTAGTGCTTATGAAGTTAACGAAGATGCGATCGCTCTGAAAATAAATATCGATGAGCAAATATTTCTCGGCTTGGATACAGCAATTCCTTGTAGCTTAATTATCCATGAGCTTGTGTCTAATTCTTTAAAATATGCATTTCCAGCAGGTAGAAATGGTACGATTTATATCGAGATGAGCAAAAATACTGAGCATCAAGTTACACTGATAGTTAGTGATGATGGAATTGGTTTACCATCAAATTTTAATTTTAAAAATATGGCCTCTTTAGGCTGGCAGTTAGTAGATGCTTTAACCAATCAAATTGCAGCTAATCTCGATATCCAAGGTGCTATTGGAGTAGAGTGCCAGGTGAAATTTACATTAATATAAAATAACTAAAATATGACAAATGCAAAAATTTTAGTTGTGGAAGATGAAGCGATTGTTGCTAAGGATTTGCAGTATCGACTTATAAAATTCGGTTACACGGTTCCTGTTATCGCTTCTTCAGGAGAAGAAGCAATTAATAAAGCAGTAGAAATATCCCCCGATTTAGTGTTAATGGATATTAAGC
>NZ_JAIVFR010000415.1 GCF_020829685.1 Nostoc sp. CHAB 5715
AGCCCCCCGCCGAACTGATTGGCATCGTAATATTGTTGCAATACTTGCTGTTGCTGTGGGCTGAAGTGCCAGTGATGCTGAATGTTTCGATGCTTGGATGGAACAGTTAAAAACTGCGATCGCCAAGCATCGAAACATTCAGCATCACTGGCACTTCAGCCCACAGCAACAGCAAGTATTGCAACAATATTACGATGCCAATCAGTTGCTTATCGATTGCCTTAATAGCAACTGTGAGATCACAGACGTTGTGCGGCAGGAGATTGAAGCCAGTTTGTTGCCGATAAAAGAACTTCAAAAGCGAGAATGGCAGGGATTGTGATGAGGCAGGGGGCACACTTCGGCTGCGCTCAGTGACCAGGGGGAGCAGAGGGGGAGAGGAGATATATTTTAGAATGCAACAATGAGTCTTTGATATTCATTAATATCATGTCCGATAAATTACTTGTGATATCATATCCGCCAAATTACCCATAATAAAAGAACCCCACCCCCAACCCCTCCCCGCCTGCGGGGAGGGGAGACAAAGCACAGCTTTGGCGGGGTGGGGTTCTTCGGGTTTTATAAGCAATCAAGCGGACATGATATGATATGTCATTGCGAGTGGAACGAAGTGAAACGAAGCAATCACAACGTCTGGAGCGATTGCTTCACTCCGTTCGCAATTGACTTGTGTTTAACCGGACGTGATATAATGAGGCTCAGAACTCCATTAATGAGTCTTTGAACTCCATTAATGAGGCTCAGAACTCCATTAATGAGTCTTTGATATTCATTAATGAAGCTCAAAACTCCATTAATGAGTCTTTGATATTCATTAATGAGGCTCAAAACTCCATTAATGAGTCTTTGAACTCCATTAATGAGCCTTTGATATTCATTAATGGGCCTTTGATATTCATTAATGAGGCTCGGAACTCCATTAATGAGCCTTTGATATTCATTAGACTCTTGCAAAAATCCTTGAATCACCCCTCCCCAACCCTCCCCGATGTGTTGGGGAGGGGGGCAAGATTTCAAGTTTCCCCTTTTTATAAGGCTCTGACTTTTCACGGTATCTGGAAAACCTCTCTCTAAATCTCTCTCCTTTTAGAAGAGAGACTTTGAATTTTCCCCCTTCCCGCCACGGGTTGGGGGTTAGGGGGTTAGGTTTTTCGTGCGCTTTTCCACATAACGTGAAAAGTCAGTATAAGGCTACGGTGTACACACAAGTCTGAAATAGCTGATTAACCAAGGTTTTACCCCACCCTAACCCTCCCCTTATAAAGGGGAGGGAACCGGATTTTCTTGTTTCCCCCCAAAATATCGGGGGGATTAAGGGGGGTAATTCGACTTGTGTGTACACCGTAGCCTTTCTAAGGAAGGATTAAGGGGGGTCTATTCGACTTATGCAAGTCTATTAATGAGACTTATACCATTTCTTTGTGAGGCTGCGCCAAACCCTTTTCTTCCTTATACTTAAATATGGTTTAACGCATCTTCATACAGAAGATGTTTAATTATTTAGAAGACATATAGGAATCATATTTGATTTTTGAAATTATCTACGTGGGCGGGGAGTGGGGAGTAGGGAGTAGGGAGTAGGGAATAAGGAATTAGGCTTTTCGATCTGTACCGAGCTTTTTCATAAATCAAATATTAGTCCTATAGATAACATTGGGCAGCTTTTATTCACTAAGAAAAGGTATCTATGCTTGGACACGACATTATTGTTATTGGCACTTCGGCAGGCGGACTCAAAGCACTGGGCGCAATCTTGGGTGCTGTGCCTGCTGAGATTGATGCTGTCTTCTTCATTGTTCAGCACCTCGCAGCGGATAAGCCCAGCATTCTCCCCCAAATTCTTACAGATGTAGGCTCTCTCCCAGCATCTCACCCGGCAGATGGAGAGTCAATTCAAACCGGGCGAATCTATGTCGCACCGCCCGATTATCACCTGTTGGTCAACCAAGGCTTGATGCGTGTCGTGCGTGGGCCTCAAGAAAACCGCTTTCGACCCGCGATCGATACGTTATTTCGTTCAGCCGCCCGCGCTTATGGTACAAGGGTGGTAGGTGTGGTACTTACTGGCTATCTCGATGATGGCACGGTGGGGTTGCAGGCAATCAAGAAACGGGGCGGAGTGGCGATCGTTCAAGACCCGAAGGAAGCAGAATACCCCAGCATGGCAAAGAGCGCCTTGCGGCATGTGAAGGTCGATTACTGCTTGCCACTTGCAGAAATCCCAGACTTGCTAGTGCAGTTGTCAAAGGAACCCGCCGCCAAGGAGGAGGCATATCCCGTGACCGAAGAAATCGAAATTGAATCCAGAATTGCTGAACAGCAGATGAATACTCAGGAGTTTTTGAAGAATGTAGAAGCGATCGGGACTAGAACGACTTACACCTGCCCTGAATGCAACGGCAGCATCTGGCAAATTGGCAAAGAAGAGCCGCTACGGTTTCGCTGTCACACGGGGCATTCCTTTACAGCTAGTGTGTTCCTGGCAGAGCAAACTCAGAATCTCGAAAATGCGCTATGGTCGGCTGTGCGAGCAATGGAGGAAAAGGTTACATTCTCCCGTCAAATGGCAGAACAAATGAGAAACTACAATTTAACTAGTGCCGTAACAAAATATGAAGATCATGCAATGAATTTGGATAAAGAGGTGTCTTTAATTCGAGATATTATTCTCAACGGCTTTGCCACGAAACGATCTATTGCCGCAATAGAGGAAGATCAGCCGGAGTAGCTGGAGGCTGAACCTTCTTTAATCACTATCGCTATAAAAATCCAAAACCTTAAGTCAACACTGTATTAAGTTAGCTAGGGGATGAGAGGAATACTAGGTTGTAGCCCTGTAAAAAGGAGAGCATCCCAATGCAAGCAAATTTATTTAAGATAATGAGTCGTCATTGCGAATGAAGCGTTCGCGGTAGCGTCTCTAAGAGTTGCGGAATGAAGCAATCAATCGCCAAAGTACAGATGTTGCAATTGCTTTGCTTCACTACGTTACGCTCGCAATGACAAATCATGTTTTTACACATTTGGGATGCTCCCGTAAAAAGCCTGCTTATGTCGTCCGCAAATCTGCCTCGGTGAGGAGTATCATCGTTTCTGCACCAACTCTGCCAAAGTCAGGCTCTAGCCCTAATGCCATCTCAATGAGATACGTCCATGTGCCAGATTCAGGTGTATAGCTGCGTACAATCCCTTCTCCACCAACAAAGCTCACCCATTGGGTATTGCGAAACTTAGGCACTTTCATGAAGGTTGCAGTCATGCTTTTGATTCCTCAATTCATAAGTTGATACTTTCTGTTTTAGTAGAAGAAATCAAACATATTTTGTATCTTTTTAAGTAAAGATGTCAAACATCATCTATAACTTTGGAATGTTTTAGATGCAAATTAAACAATTTATACGTAATTCAAACGTTTATTCAAACATGATATATAGCAGTCATAAATAATTTGTGAAAATTTTGTTATGGTCGTCCTTAGTCATTTGTCACTTGTACTGAGCGTAGTCGAAGTATTGGTCATTTGTGATTACAAAGGACACATAACTAATGACTAATGACAGCAAAGAGAAAAATATTTCACAAATGATTTAGGAGGGAGCATCCCACTTTTTTACATGTCATTGCGAGGAACGAAGCAATCGCAAAATTCTTCAGGTCAAAACGAGTCCATGAGACAATACCGTTCAGTTAAGCCCAAAAACCTTGGTAGAGACGCGAAATTTCGCGTCTCTACAGGTCTAAAATCAGTACCAAAAATCCTTAACTGAACTGTATTGGTCCATGAGATTGCTTCGTCGTTCCTCCTCGCAATGACAGTTATTCTCAAGAGCAAAATAAAAACTGGGATGCACCCTGTAAGCTCTAGCCTTATGAACGAGATTACGTTGTTTCACCCTTCAACTCACATAAGCCGTGAATTACGAATTACGAATTACGAATTACGAATTATCTGTGATTCGTCCACTCAAGTTTGCAACCATCAATACTAATTCAGTAAGCTCAATCGGTTTAGCTAAATGTATTTGGAAACCAGCATCAATCGCCCTTTGCCGCTCTTGTTCGGTGACATAGGCAGTGATTGCCGCTGCTGGAATTTGTCCCCCGGCAGATGCATCAAGCGCTCTCACCTGACGAATCAGGGAGATACCATCTTCATCTGGCATCCCAATATCTGCTAGAAGTACATCATATCTGCGAGGAGATTCAGTTAGAGCCGCGATCGCTTCCCTTGCCGATGTCACAACCACTACTTCCGCCTCGAAGTCTTCTAACATCCATTTGATTAAGTCGCGGCTATCTAGTTGATCGTCTACAGCTAAGATGCATAAGCCTTCAAGGGTAACAGATGGACGCTTACCATCTAATGTATCTGGAGCCTCTGATAAAACGCTCGGCTCTAAATAAGTTGGCGGTGTAATCTCTGGCGGTATTGAGCGCAGAGGCAGCCTGATGGCGATCGTGGTTCCTCGTCCCTCGCCTGGACTTTGTGCTTGAACTGTTCCACCGTGAAGTTCTACAAGATGACGGGCGATTGACAAGCCCAATCCAAGTCCCGGACTCGTTTTGGTGGTGCTGGAATTTCCTTGGCGGAAGCGGTCAAAAATATATGGCAGCAAGTCTGCCTGGATGCCAATTCCTGTGTCGCTGACTTGAATTTGGGCGTGAGTATCTACAGCTTCGAGCATGATTCCCACTCGCCCATCGGCTGGAGTGAACTTAATCGCGTTAGAAAGTAAATTCCACAGAACTTGCTGTAAACGGTCAAAATCTCCGACAACTGTCGCCGAGTTCAACTGTGAAACAATTTGAATGCTTTTCGCCTCTGCGGAAAATTCTATAGACTTAATGGCGGCATCCACTACTGAAACTAGATCGATTAGACGAGTGTTTAAATGAAGCTTTCCACTCGTAATCCGTGAGAGATCCAGCATATCATCGATTAATTTAGCTTGCACTTTAGCACTCCGCTCCACCACTTCCCAGGCACGAGTGATTGTTGAAGAATCTAGATCGCGCTTGCGGAAAAGTTGCGCCCAGCCCAGTATAGTATTAAGCGGGTTACGAAGTTCATGGGAGAGATTCGACAGGAATTCGTCTTTAGCTCGGTTGGCGATTTGGGCCTCTTGACGGGCTGACTGCTCCTGTGCTAAAAGGTTAGATCGCTCTAACTCGAACTGCTTGCGATCGCTAATATCTTCAATCGCCAGCAAAATCCTTTGGGCTTCTCCCTGTTGAATAATTTTCCAACCATTGAGCAGCATGGTTTTCTTCCCAATCTGCTCAAAACAATGCTCTACCTCCAAGTTTTGAATACTTGTATCGTTAACCAGAATGTCTTCTAAGAGCGGTTGTAGTCCAGGTAGGTTCCACTGACCATTCCCTAGTTCAAAAATCAGAGATTGCGTTGTCTGTGCTGGTGAAACCTGAAATGTTTCATAAAACGAGCGATTGGCTTTGTTCACCTGGAAATCAGAATCAAGCACGATTAATGGCACTTGTACCGTCTCCACAATCGCTTCAGCGTAATTCCGGGCTTGTTCTAAAGTTGCGGCATTGCGTTTAAGAACATCAATATCTATTAACACTAACACTATACCGTCAATCTGGTTTTCTGTGGTGCGATAAGGACGGATGCGGAGGTTATACCAATGTCCCCCCATAGTTTGGACTTCTAATTCTTTGATGCTGAGTGTGTCAAGTACTTCCAAAATTAGAGGTTCTAAATCAGGAATATTCAGATTGGCTCTGATATCGCTCAAAGGTCGTCCAGCATCGGTGGGAATTAAATTGAAAAGCCGCTGCGCCATTGGCGTAAAACGTCGAACGCGTAAGTCCGAAGTCAATATCAAAATGGGAATATTGATACTGGCAAGCAAATTCGTCAGATCATTGTTAACTTGGTGTAATTCCTGATTTCGAGAGCGAAGTTCTTCATTAGTTGTGTTGAGTTCTTCGTTGGTTGCCTGAATCTCTTCTTTGGCAGTTTCTAGCTCCTCATTGGTGCTTTGCAACTCTTCATTGCTGGAGAGGATTTCTTCATTAGCAACTTTCAGGTCTTGATTGATGTGTTCCTGCTCTTGGATCACCGCTTGCAGATATTCTTGAGTCGCAGCCCTCTCTTGGTTGGCGTTTGCGAGTTCAAGCCTTAGCCGAACAATTTCCCGCTCTAAGTCTGGCTGCTCTTGCCTCTCAGGATTTACCGGGTTGAAGTTGT
>NZ_JAIVFR010000416.1 GCF_020829685.1 Nostoc sp. CHAB 5715
ATATGTCAAAGAGTACCTGAATTGGTACACAGCTCGTAAGGATATTTCTAGAGATCTAAAAAGTCCTGTAGCTCCTTGTGTTGGTTTATTTTTGAAACGCACTCACCTAGTTACAGGGGATGATGCCCATTATGTAGCAATGGTGCAGGAGTTAGAAGCACTAGGCGCACGGGTATTACCTGTTTTTGCTGGTGGTTTGGATTTCTCTAAGCCTGTGGATGCTTACTTCTACGAACCAAATACCAACACACAGTTGGTAGATGCGGTGATATCGCTGACTGGTTTTGCTTTAGTGGGTGGCCCAGCCAGACAAGACCATCCCAAAGCAATTGAGTCACTCAAACGCTTAAACCGTCCTTACATGGTGGCGTTACCCTTAGTATTCCAAACCACAGAAGAGTGGATGGATAGCGATTTAGGCTTGCATCCTATTCAAGTAGCTTTGCAAATTGCGATTCCTGAATTGGATGGGGCAATTGAGCCGATTATATTATCAGGTAGAGATGGGACTACAGGGAAAGCGATCGCACTGCGCGATCGGGTTGAAGCTGTAGCCGAACGCGCCTTAAAATGGGCTAACCTCCGCCGCAAGCCAAAGCTGGAGAAAAAAGTCGCCATCACCGTTTTTAGCTTCCCACCAGATAAAGGCAACGTCGGAACCGCCGCTTACTTGGATGTATTCGGTTCCATCTACGAGGTGATCAAAGCACTGAAAAATAACGGCTACGACTTGCCAGATTTACCAGAATCAGCCGAAGCGTTGATGCAAGAAGTCATCCATGATGCACAGGCGCAGTACAACAGCCCAGAACTCAACATTGCTTACAAAATGTCGGTTCCTGAGTATGAGGCGTTAACCCCATACTCTCAACGCCTAGAGGAAAACTGGGGCCCACCTCCCGGACATCTCAACAGCGATGGGCAAAATCTGCTAATTTATGGTAAGCAATTCGGTAACGTCTTCATTGGGGTACAACCTACATTTGGTTACGAAGGCGACCCGATGCGACTCTTATTCTCCCGTTCAGCTAGCCCTCATCACGGTTTTGCTGCTTACTACACTTACCTAGAGCAAGTTTGGAAAGCTGATGCTGTACTGCACTTTGGTACACATGGTTCCTTGGAATTCATGCCAGGTAAACAGATGGGGATGTCTGGTGATTGTTATCCAGATAACTTGATTGGCTCAATTCCCAACTTGTATTACTACGCAGCCAATAATCCGAGTGAGGCGACAATTGCCAAACGTCGGAGTTATGCTGAAACAATTTCCTACTTGACACCGCCAGCAGAAAATGCTGGTTTGTATAAAGGTTTGAAGGAACTTAGCGAGTTAATTGCTTCTTACCAAACCTTAAAAGATAGTGGACGCGGCGTTCCCATTGTCAACAGTATTATGGATAAATGCCGGATCGTGAATCTGGATAAGGATATCAACCTGCCAGAAACCGATGCCAAAGAGATGAGTGCCGACGATCGCGATAATATTGTTGGCAACGTCTACCGTAAGTTGATGGAAATCGAGTCTCGGTTGTTGCCTTGTGGGTTGCACGTCATTGGTAAACCGCCAAGTGCAGAAGAAGCGATCGCAACTCTCGTCAATATTGCTAGTCTAGATCGTCAAGAAGAAGAAATTGTTGGTTTACCGCGAATTATCGCCAACAGCATTGGGCGTAACATTGACGATATTTACCAAAATAGCGATCGGGGCATTTTAGAAGATGTCCAGTTATTGCAAAATATCACCTTAGCCACCCGTGCAGCAGTTAGCGCCCTTGTTCAAGAGCAAACCGACGCCGAAGGACGAGTTTCTCTGGTTTCCCGGTTGAATTTTTTCAACATGGGTAAAAAAGAACCTTGGGTGGAATCATTGCATAAAGCAGGTTATCCCAAAGTCGATAACGTAGCCCTAAAACCATTATTTGAGTATTTGGAATTCTGCCTGCAACAAGTTTGTGCCGACAACGAACTGGGAGCATTACTCAGAGGCTTGGAAGGCGAGTACATCCTACCTGGCCCTGGTGGCGATCCCATCCGCAACCCGGATGTATTGCCTACAGGTAAGAATATTCATGCACTCGATCCGCAATCCATCCCCACAACAGCGGCAGTACAATCAGCCAAAATCGTCGTAGATAAGCTTTTGACACGTAACAAGGCAGAAAATGAAGGAAAATGGCCAGAAACCATCGCCTGCGTCCTTTGGGGAACCGATAACATCAAAACTTACGGCGAATCCCTAGCGCAAATTATGTGGATGGTGGGTGTGCGTCCAGTTCCAGATGCCTTGGGACGGGTGAACAAGTTGGAATTAATATCTCTAGAAGAGTTGGGACGACCCAGAATTGATGTGGTAATCAACTGTTCTGGTGTATTCCGCGACTTGTTCATCAACCAAATGAACCTGCTAGACCAAGGGGTGAAGATGGCAGCTGAGGCAGATGAACCCTTAGAAATGAACTTTGTTCGCAAACACGCTTTGCAACAAGCCCAAGATATGGGGATTAATCTGCGTCAAGCAGCGACGCGCGTTTTCTCCAACGCTTCTGGTTCCTACTCGTCAAATATCAACTTGGCGGTAGAAAACAGCACTTGGGACAGCGAAGCCGAGTTGCAGGAAATGTATCTCAACCGGAAATCCTTCTCCTTCAATTCCGATAACCCCGGAATCATGGATGAATCTCGGCAGATTTTTGAAAGTACATTGAAAACTGCTGATGCAACTTTCCAAAATCTCGATTCTTCCGAGATTAGCTTAACGGATGTTTCCCACTACTTTGATTCAGATCCCACTAAGCTGGTGGCAAGTCTGCGCGGTGATGGTAAAAAACCAGCATCTTATATTGCAGATACAACCACAGCTAACGCCCAAGTGCGGACATTATCAGAAACCGTGCGTTTGGATGCGCGTACCAAATTGTTAAATCCCAAATGGTACGAGGGGATGCTGTCTCACGGTTACGAAGGTGTGCGCGAACTCTCCAAGCGGTTGGTGAATACAACAGGTTGGAGTGCGACAGCTGGCGCTGTGGATAACTGGATTTACGAGGATACTAACGAAACCTTCATCAAAGATGAAGAAATGCAGAAACGGTTGCTGAACCTTAATCCCCATTCTTTCCGCAAGATTGTATCAACTTTGTTGGAAGTGAATGGACGCGGTTATTGGGAGACTAGCGAGGATAATTTAGATCGTCTGCGCGAGTTGTACCAAGAGGTTGAAGACCGGATTGAAGGAATAGAATAGTCCTTATAGGGCAGGTATCTTACCTGTCCTAATCTTCAATCTAAAATGCCCCAATGAATGCTTTAACCATTAACCTTAAACCTGTGCTGGAATTGACAGATGAGCAGTTTTTCCAGCTATGTCAAGCAAACCGCGATTTGAGATTTGAACGCACTGCAACCGGAGAACTAATTATCATGCCACCAACCGGGGGAGAAACCGGAAATCGTAACGCTGGGCTAACTGCTCAACTTTGGATTTGGAATGAGCAAAATAAACTGGGTATCGCCTTTGATTCCTCTACAGGTTTTAAACTTCCCAATGGTGCAGACCGTTCACCTGATGCTTCTTGGCTGAGATTGGAACGCTGGAATGCACTTACTCAAGAACAACAAACAAAATTTATACCACTTTCACCTGATTTTGTTGTTGAGTTACTTTCGCCAAGTGATAGTTTGAAAGTTGCTCAGGAAAAGATGAGGGAATACATAGATAATGGTGTGCGTTTGGGTTGGTTAATTAATCGTAAATCGCGGCAAGTAGAAATTTATCGGCAAGGTCAAGAGGTTGAGGTATTGGAATCGCCTGTTACTTTGTCAGGAGAAGATGTTTTACAGGGGTTTATTTTAAATATTGAAGCGATTTGGTAACTGAATAACAAAACAAGAGCCATGAAAAATTTAGACGCAGTAGTTCCCCAAATTATCCACTAGACTGCAACATTTAGTGAAATTTTATTTGCTGCTTGCTGTAAATTGGTGTGTTAGTGTAGCTTACCATAGGTATAACGACAAGCCGCTACGCATCTACGCATTATTTTTGAGGTTTTCTGCAAGGCGATCGCTTTATTTTTGAAGTTTTCTACAAGGCGTAGGCGTAGCCCGTCGTAGACATCGCTCTATTGGACATCAAAGCAGATGCAGCGTTTGATTTGATGGACAAAATCTTGTCCGCTATATTTAAGGTGTACCAGTTGCTTCCTCACTCCAAGTTAATCAGTATGGATATCACAGCTACTTTGAACGAAATCGCAACTCTCAGTGTTGTAGATAGAATCCGTATTGTACAGGCAATTTGGGATACCATCGCTGCAAAGCAAGTTTACCCTGATTTAACTGATGCACAAAAGCAAGAGCTTGATCGTCGAACTTGTGACTATAATTCAAATCCAAATAATGTGCTGACTTGGGAGGAAATCAAAGCATCGATTAAGGGGCAACAATGAATTATGTCCTGGTGTTTCGCCCAGAGGTTTGAGAAGAATTCTGTAAGGCGATCGCTCCTCATAAACTATCAAAGCATAAAATTAAAGCATGACTATTCATAAAACAGATATGCTAAAAACGCTTTGGGCTACTGTTCGGCAAGGAAAAATCGAATTGCTGGAGTCAGAGGAATTACCGGAAGGAACAAGAGTTTTAGTGACGCTGCTTCCTGATGATGAAACTGAATTTTGGCTTCAAACCAGTCAAACATCACTCTCATCAGTTTGGGATAACGCTGAGGATGATGTCTATGTCCAACTACTCTAAAAATGACATCATTTTGGTTCAGTATCCCTTTTCAGATTTGTCCAGTTCAAAAGTTAGACCTGCTGTTGTTGTAAGTGCGCCACACGTTTCTCAAGACATTCTAATTACACCCTTGACAAGCAAAACTGGAGCATTGCTAGAAGGTGAGTTTGTCTTGTCTGAATGGGCAACAGCAGGGCTAAACGTGGCTACAGCAGTCAAGAGAGGTTTATACACAGTGCATAAAAGCTTAGTTGTAAAAGTGATTGGCAAGTTAGCTGATGCTGATGCTGAACTGTTAGAGCAATCTTTGCGGTGTTGGTTGGGGTTGTGATAGTATTGGCAACTTCGCAAAATTGAGAATTGAATGCTTAAACAAAGCGATACCTACGGTAAGCTACGCTAACGCACTCACTCTTGGACAACAGGCGATGTCTAACGACAAGCCGCTTCTTTTCGAGAGGCTACGCCAACGCGTCTACGCTTTGTTTTTGAGGGTTTCTGTAAGGCGATCGCTCTTTTGTTAACTATTATTTTCTTTAGGGCAAAATCTCAAAGCTATTGCAGTGCTGAGGTCGATATAATCTAAAATCTCGCTGATCTAAGGTAAATATTTTTTTAATACCATAGCGTTCAGCTATAGCCATAACACTTGCATCTACAAAATCAATCCGACTATCTGTATATTCATCCAAGATTTCCGCCACACGAATTACATCTTGGTCTGTTAAAGCTACTAAAGTAAATCGACTTGCAGATAGTCCTTGCAAAAAAGCTACAACTGTCGCTATACCTGCATTACGTCCTACCAAATAAGCTAATGCTAATACTGTTTGTGGTAACAGAATTTGTTTTTGTTGTATGTATACTGTTGCCACAATACTGTGCATTGCATCCGATCTGTTCAACAATGCTACAACAAAACCCGTATCAGCTACTGCTAAGGTTATTTCCACGTCCAACCAGATTCTTCAGTAATCTCCTGTTGGAGAATATCTTCTGAGTTTGTAGCCAAATCAGGTGTTCCTGCAAATAAGCCAATTAATGGGTCAGACACAGCATTATCAACTGTTTCTAGCAATTGAGTTTCGAGATATAGCCTAACAGCTTCGCTGATAATTGATTCAGGAGATTGCCCTCGTTGACTAGCCAGATTTATGACTTTTTCTAATAAAGTCTGTTCCAGTTTCCAGTTAAATGTAGAGTCCACCAGATAACTTCTCTCTCTTTAGTAACAAAAGATATTCTAACAAATAGGGGTTTGATGCTCACTCTTATACTTTCTTTTAGGGCAAAATTTCAAAGCGATCGCATTTGCTTGTTGAGCGTACGCATTTGCTTGTTGAGTGATCGCATTTGCTTGTTGAGCGACAGCATTTGCTTGTTGAGCGACAGCATTTGCTTGTTGAGCGACAGCATTTGCTTGTTGAGCAACAGCATTTGCTTGTTGAGCAACAGCATTTGCTTGTTGAGCAACAG
>NZ_JAIVFR010000417.1 GCF_020829685.1 Nostoc sp. CHAB 5715
GGGTATTAACCTCCCCAAGATTAATTTTTCGCCCACGAGGGGCGAGGCATGTACCGGGTTAATAGCTAATAGCTAATAGCTAACAGCTTTGTCAACTTAAGCTAAAAATCGCTTATCTGTTGGCTTCGACGCCCGCCCAGAAATGAATTTCAGGGCTTATAGCTAAAGTCTACTGAAGTAGACTAAAGATTTTTCGGATTATTTAGTCATCTTCAGATGACTTTCGCTATTAGCAAGGAACTTCAGTTCCTTGCGGGACATGGCTTTTACGTTAAGTTGACACGTATGAGCAATGCGCTTTACCCCTACAACAGATGTGGTTCAAATACATGAAAACTGCTGTAAGTACAAGGAAGAAAAACGAACCGCATTCGCGCAGCGTCTCCTTAGAGAAAAACGCAAAGAAAGAAGTTAAAAGGGTTTGGCGCAGCCTCACAAAGAAATGATATTAACAATAACCCTCTTTCCTTAAAAGCCTCCTCTGCCTCCCCTGCTACCCCTACAACTGAGTAATAGCGCTGCATAAATTTTTAGATTGCCTCAGTTAAATATATATCTGTTCAAATTTGTCCTGAACTTTGCTGTCGATTTATTTTTTCAGTACTTGCGCTCAATTAGCTCACCCATTCGGGTGAGGAATAAACCAACCGCTCAGGTGAACTGAGTGCAGGAAGTTGAGACTGATAAAAAATAAGACTCTATTACTCGATAACACTAATTGCACTTTACTCTAACTAAGGATAACCCTATGAAATTCTCCACCTTGGTAGATTCTGTACTCATTGTTGCTTCTATTGCTTTATTACCTGGAATCGGTGGCGCTCAAATAGGTACTAACAATAGTGGCGAACCTATAGCTATCAACTCTAACAATTTACTCACTCATTTTACGAACGTCAGCTACCTCAAACCCTTTGATGCTGCATTTCTAGCTTATCAAGGTAAGTTGAAAGCACAAGGTATTCCTAGTGGTAGTGCTTTGGTTTCTCAATACCAAACAGGAAGCCTGACTGCACTAGATGTGGTTAAGGCTGCTGTCAACGCTAAAAAGTTACCAGCACAAGCTTTGAATGATACAAATTACCTAAATGCCATTGAGTCGCAGCTGACATCATTCAGTAACATTAGTAATTTATTTTACTAAATATATTGTTGCAGAGGTTCGTAAGGGATTTATAAAATGCTTTACTATCATCTCGTTGCTTTGATAAGAAAATGCTTCACAAAGGAGGAAAAGCTGCTCTCTTCCCCGTCAGCACCATCCCATTACCAAAAATTACTTTAACCCCTTCAACCTTTGAGGGGTTTTTAGTTTGTGCTACGCTTGCTGCTTGCTCTAGCGTCGTCCCTAATACGGTTCAGTAGATAATTGGTATTTTAAGACGCGATAAATCCCGTCTCTACATGAGGGTTTTGGGCTTATCTGAACTGTATTGGCGTCATCCCCTTTCCCCAACGCACCTTTTCATATTTAACGCGATCGCCCCTCGCCTTGCTTGGCGCAGTGCATTTGAAGCCTAGCTTTTACTTCTGGAATGCTTGTATAGCAATACTTTTTACCCTGCCAAGGTGCGTAGGCGTAGCCCGTTGAAGACATCGCTTCTACAGTCGCATACCATATCACACAGATGAAAAAATGGTCGGGTAATAAATTATTTACTGTTCTATCAAATTAACGTTGTTAAGTTACTCAGCAGGTGTAGTTCTCACCTCCAAGCTGTGTTAGTGTGACCCGAAATAGGAGTATAGATCCGTTGCTAAAGCTTTCTCCAGAATCTCCTCTATTTATTGTATTAATTATCATTAGTTTTCTAGTAGTAACTTTGTCAACTTGGCTCTCATCTAAACCATTCGTTTTAAAACCATTTGGGCTTAATGATATTATCCAGCTACTCACCTTACAATTATTTATTTCTTTGTTGTTAGAGCGTTTTTTAGAAGTTTTTATAACTACTTGGCGCGGCCCATTTGTCGAACAATTAGATATTAGTATTCAGCAAAAAAAGGCTTTACTCTCGGAAAAAATAAGACTTATGGAAGTACAACAAAACCAATATCCTTCTTTAGAATCCAATCGAATTAGTGGACTCCCACCTGAAGGAATGAGTTTAGAGCAGCAAATCATCCAAAACTTTACACAAAACCAACAAGAACCGTTAAAAATATTCAAGCCACAAATTGATGATATAAATGAAAAAGAGCGCCAAAAAACAGCATATAAATCTGATACACGAATAATTGCTTTATGGACATCCCTTTTATTCGGTCTTTTAATGAGCGCAATAGGTATTCGCTCAATCGAGCCACTTGTAATTATTGATTTAGATAATCCAATACAAGTAGTTATTTTCCGTTGTTTAGATGCATTGCTAACAGGAGGTTTAATTGCAGGAGGTAGCGAGGGAATTCATAAGATTATAAAAGTTTTTATCGACTTTATGGAAGCTACATCTAAACAAATAAAAAATCAGGGTTTATCTTAATTAAAGGAAGCAATTTTATACTAAATATTGTAACTACTATAGGAATCGTATTTGATTTTTGAAATTATCTACGTAGGCGGGGAGTGGGTAGAGACGCGATTAATCGCGTCTGTACGGAGTAGGGAATAAGGAATTAGGCTTTTCGAGTTGTACCGAGCTTTTTCAGAAATCAAATATTAGTCCTATATGAAAATTAAAGTAATCTCTATCCTAAATAGATAGTTTCATCTTCGCATAGATAATGTTTTATGTCTTTACAGCGCTTTTCAAGTAATTGAACTACACCACTCCCTACTCCCCACTCCCCACTCCCCGTCTCATCTGTGGTCTAAATACCTGAAAAATGCTGTAATTCAAGCGTTAGATGACTAAGACCAATTTGGATTCTGGATTCAATCGTCAAACCCTTAACTGAGTTACCGCAATATTGCCGGAAAAACATACATCCACATCTCTACCAGGAGTGCGATCGCGTTTGCCATATTCGCCTACATAATAAAAATTATCGCCTTCAATTCGATAGTTTATAGGCAAAGGTCTGTTACAGGGTTGGCAAAACACCATATTCGGATCTGGTTCTCTTGGTTGCAGATGCGGCAAGTTTACATTCCAAAAGCTTCCCGGTTCTAGGGGACGCTTGAGTAATTCCGCTAAAACTTCAGCTGTGAATTTGGCGGCCAAATCCCAATCAAAATTCTGCTTGGCTTTGCGATATTGAGAAATGGCAATTCCAGGAATACCGTGCATTGCGGCTTCCCGTACAGCAGCCACTGTGCCAGAAATGTAGACATCTACTCCCAAATTGCCCCCAGCGTTGATACCTGAAACCACAAATTTGACATCTGCGGTGATTTGTGTTAATGCAATTCTCACACAATCGGCGGGAGTGCCTGCGATCGCATACTCAGTCTCAGAGCGTCGCTGAAGGTTGATGGCACGAGTGGTAGTAACTTGATGTCCACAGCCAGACTGATGATCAGCAGGAGCAACGATAATAGCATTTTTGCCGTTTACAGCTTTGAGCAGCGATCGGATACCAGGGGCATCAATGCCGTCGTCGTTAGTTAAAATTATGGTCATGTACATATATATTATTATATTGATATAAATTTAGCTAAAATATCCAAAAAATGCAGATATCAACCCATCAATGGGTATAGCAGGAAAAGCTACTTGCAGATATGAAAAAATATGCTTAATTCTGTCAAAAATATTGATTATACGATATCATTTCTAGATGGTTTGCAAATTCCGCCCTAAGTTTTTGGGTTAATCCCCAAAATGGGCGGTATTTCTTGTCAATTTATTGCTTGCAACCGCCCTCAGAACAAGTTTGTGCAATCAAAAAATCCCGTAAAATATATATCTGCTGGCAGTAGCAGAAACTTGATACTGGAGAAAACCGGGAACGAGAAGATTTTGGCAGTGGTTCTGTAGTATTTTTGGTGCAAGTCTGTCTTAGGGATCACACGATGAAACAGCTCCTCAAACAAGTATTTAATAGTCAAAAACACCTCATCCGGCTAATTCTCCCTTTGGTGACGGTTATTTTAGCAGCCTCGCTGTTTGCCGCACCTGCTTTTGCCACAGGTGTGAATCAAATACCCAACCTCACAGCAGGGAATAACACCTGGGTTTTGGATCAAGGTGAAGTTATCAGCCGTCTGAATGAAGGTAAGATTAACAGCGCTTTCGAGGATTTGGCAAAGCAAACAGGTAAGAAAGTTAGAATTGTTACTGTTCGCCGCCTCGACTACGGTGAAACACCGGAAAGCTTCACCAAAGAACTGTTTGAAAAATGGTTTCCGACAAAAGAAGCCCAAGCTAATGAAACCTTATTGGTTATTGATACGGTTACTAATGGTACTGCCATTATTACTGGGGATGAAGTCAAGCCAATGCTTACTGACTCTATTGCCGAGAGTGTAGCTACTGAAACAGTAAGTGTGCCGTTACGCAATGGTAACAAATACAATCAGGCATTTCTAGATGCAAGCGATCGCCTTGTCGCTGTCCTCTCTGGCAAAGCCGATCCAGGGCCACCCCAAATAAGTGACAATGTACAGGTAGAAGGCACGTTCAAGAAAGCAGGAGAAACTGACCAAGGTAACGCTACTGCTTGGGTAGTAGGATTGTTAATTGCCGCCACCGTTATCCCAATGGCCACTTACTATATCTATCAGATAAATCAGCCATCATCTAATGGGTAATGAAAGAGTTAGGAGTGAGGAGTTATGAATTTCTAACTCTTAACTTCTAACTCCTAACTTTTAACTTAATCTTGAACATACTCTTGCTGTGTAACTAAAGCTACCTCAGCCCGAACAAATTCTCGACCTAAATAAGCTGCATGATTGAATTGAGTTACAGGAGAGGGCTGAGTTTCTTCAAAAATCCTCACGCAAAGTTCTTTCGCCGTCCTCGCGCTAAAAACAGTTGTGTGAGTTCGTTCTACCTTTCCTCGTGCAGGAATTACCTTTCCCGTTTCGGGATCGACAGCTAAACCGCGATCGTCAATCACATTTGTAAAATGCTTGGCATAAATTAACCCGGCATCTCGATCCAAGTAAATAATGAAATATCCACCTGGATCAAGGTCAATATGGCGCTGGGAAAGTTTATCATCAATTGCGGCTAAATCTTCAACTATTAAATCCATAAGCATTCTAAAAAGAAATTTTCTTTCTTGAGGGTTTTTTGACTCTATATCAAGTGTAATTCGTCGTTCACCCTCTGACTTGAAAGTTGGGAGTAGGGAGTGGTGAGTGGTGAGTGGGGAAAGACTACTTTCATGCTTGGTTGTGAAACTTGCTTCATCGGGACTGCCTTGGCAAACTTTTAAGAATCTCGGTTACTAAATGGCAACTCTGCATTAATTGCCTCAATTTCCTGCTGTTCGAGTTGATTCACTTCCTTAATATAGGGACGTAAAATTTGTCCTAAACGATTATTGTAAAAGCGGTGCAAACTATGATTGGGCATGGCGGGGAAACCGCGCCGTTTTTTGTGACGCCCGCCCGCGCCAGGGTCAAAAATTTGGATACCGTTAGCGATCGCCCACTCAATCGGTGCATAATAGCAAGCATCAAAATGTAAGCAATCTATTTCTTGAAAACTTCCCCAATAGCGTCCATAGAGTTTGTCACCTTTAAACAAACAAAAGGACATTCCTAAAGGATGAGAGTTATCTTGCTCGCTATATGCAGCAAAAAACAAGACTCGATGGCGATAATCGGCGTGTAACTGCTCAAAAAACCTCCGTGTGAGATATTTACTACCCCACCAGCCAAACTTATCACAGGTGTCAGCATAGAATTGGTGCATCAAGGGAAATAAAGACTGAGGAATTTCATCACCAGTTAGAGGTTGCAATCGTAAACCTGCTTTTTCCACAGCTTTGCGTTCCCGCTTGATATTGCGGCGCTGATTGGCGTTGAAAACTTTCAAGTAGTCATCAAAAGTTTTAAACCCAGCATTTTCCCAGACGTAGCTGTGGTGCAGCCAAGTTGTAAAACCATGCCGTTCCAGCATCGGACGCCATTCGGGATCGACGTAAAGAAAATGACACCCAGAAATTCGATTTTTGGCGCAAAAAGTGTCAATTTCATGCACCATAATCGCGGTGATTTCGTCTTCATCTTCTCCTGGGGCAATTAAGAACCGATAGCCTTCAGCTGGGGTAAATGGTGTCATTCCCAGCAATTTTGGGTAATATTGGACTCCGATGCGATC
>NZ_JAIVFR010000418.1 GCF_020829685.1 Nostoc sp. CHAB 5715
GGTCAATCGAGTCTTTTCCAGATCGGTAACGCCAATCCCAACACACCGGCGGTTCGCTCTAACGCTGTTTCCGTGATGAAAGACGGGAAAGTGGGGGTAGGAACCCACACCGTTGCACCGAACAGTACCTTCCAGGTTTTCGGTTCGGTAAGTGCCAATGTCAGAGTCATTACGGCAGGAGGAGCACTGGCTGAAGACGATTACACGGTTATTTCAAGGGCTACATCTGCCATTACACTCACTTTGCCGGATCCTGCTACCTGTAAAGGAAGGGTGTACTACATTATCAACAACGGGAGCCAGCCTCAAGTCTTATCCAGAAGAAGTTTTAGCCCAGTGCTACCATCGGGGATTGAAAGCTGCTAGTAATGAAACTGAACTACCAATAGATACGTTTCCAGTGGAGTGTCCTTATTCCATTGCCCAAATTCTTGATGCTGAGTTTTTACCGGATGCGATTGATTTGTAATATTAGATTTATCCGGTAATTAACTCACCTCGCATAACAGTTACCGCTTGTCCGCTAAGAAAGACGCGATCGCTTCCGTCATAATACACCTTCACCACTCCACCGCGACTGGATGCCTGATAAGCTAATAACTGATCTTTGTGCAAGCGATCGCGCCAGAAGGGAGCGAGACAACAATGAGCCGCCCCAGTTACAGGGTCTTCATCAATCCCTAAACCCGGTGCAAAGAAGCGAGAGACGAAATCATATTCAGAATCAGAGTTGGTAAGGCTGGTGACAATGATCTCAGAAGTAGGCAATGTTTTCAGTATTTGGAAATTTGGCTGTATTTGCCGTACCAAATCTTCAGATTCCAATTCCACTAAATAGCCCAAGGAATTCAAGAAAACAGATTTGTATGGGACACTCAAAGCAGCCTTGAGTTCTCGCGGGGCGACTGTTGTTTGTGAGTGATTCACCGGAAAATCTAACTCAATCCACTTACCTTGCAATTTAGCAATCAGCACTCCGCTTTTGGTGTAGAAACGCGCAACTTCATTAGGTGACAAATGCCCCTCTGACCAAAGTACATGAGCACTAGCTAAAGTTGCATGACCACAAAGCGGTACTTCCACCTTGGGCGTAAACCAACGCAGATTGAAGCCATCATCCTGTCTAACTAAAAAAGCCGTCTCAGATAAATTCATCTCCTGCGCTACATTCTGCATCCAACCTTCGTCTTGGGGAGTAGGCAGAACACAGATAGCAGCAGGATTACCTGCAAAAGGTATATTGGTAAAAGCATCAACCTGAGTAATGGTTTGTCCCATTAGAGTCACCTTCAAAATTAGACAGCATTAGGACTTACGCAAACTCTACGATTCTTGGCGTTCTTGGCGTTCTTGGCGGTTCGATAAATTAAGCTTTTCAGCACTTTTTGCGTAAGTCCTAAGCATTATATTTATCAGCAGTGCGTTAAAGATTTATGACAACCTTGCCATTATTATGAGGCTGCGGATCATTTGTAGGGTAGCACAGCTGTGCTACCAAAGCGCGTGTTACATCCAAACGATAACCGCCATATACAGTACCTGATAAATTAGGAATACAATCTCCAAGAACTAGGATTAATGTCAAAGCAAAAGGGAATAATAAAAATCTTTAGAAGCATCTTTGCTGCTGTAAACTTAGCGCTAATTTCTGGAGTATTAGTTAGTTGTGTTGAAGTACCGCAGCCATCTGCTCCAACTGAGCAACGAAAACCAGTCATACAACCTAACCAGAATGACGAAGATGATGATAACAAAGATGGCGATCGCAACAATGATAAAGACGATGACGATAAAGACGATAACGACTAAATAAAGGCAAAGCTATAACCTTTACTCTTCTTTTTGAATTTCTATTTATGCTGATCGAACAAACTTCTACTTCCCTAATCGATACTTTACGCCACCGACGGCAACAACTAGCCAACCTCATTGATTTTCCAGTAATTCTGTGGTCAGGTAGCAACAGTCCGCGCAACTTTCCTGCAAATTCCTTTCCGTTTCGCGCTAGCAGTCATTTCCTCTATTTTGCTGGACTACCATTACTAAAGGCGGCAATTCGTTTAGAAGCAAGCAAGCTAGAACTATTTATCGACGATCCATCACCCAGCAGCGCCCTTTGGCATGGAGAAATGCCAACGCGCGAGGAAATAGCTCAGAAGATTGGGGCGGATGTGGCTCGACCAATGGCAGAATTAGAGTCTTGGTTAGAAGATGCCGCCACACTTGCTGTACAAGATGCAGCTACTTGGACGCAACAATCGCAGCTATTAAATAGATGGGTTTTACCACAAAGTCCTCCCCAAGGAATTGACTTGGAGTTAGCTAAAGCGATCGTTTCTCTGCGCCTCACTCATGATGAAGCTGCATTAACCCAGTTGCGAAAAGCTGCGCTTGTCACTGTTGAGGCGCACAAAGCTGGTATGGCAACAACACCTAAAGCCAAAGTGGAAGCAGAAGTTCGTGCAGCAATGGAAGGGGTTATTATTGCCCACAATATGACTACCTCCTACAACAGTATTGTTACCGTTCACGGTGAAGTTTTGCATAACGAACAGTATCACCATCCCCTACAAGCAGGTGACTTATTACTTGCCGATGTTGGCGCTGAAACTGAGACTGGTTGGGCAGGTGATGTCACTCGAACGTGGCCAGTATCTGGTAAGTTTTCATCTACCCAAAGAGATATTTATAATGTTGTGCTGGCAGCCCATGATGCTTGCATTGCCAAAATACACCCTGGTGTAGAGTATGGGGACATTCATTTGCTAGCTGCCACGGTCATAGCTGAAGGTTTAGTAGAGTTAGGCATTTTACAAGGAAATCCCCAGGATTTAGTAGAGATGGATGCCCACGCGCTGTTTTTCCCTCATGGTATCGGTCATCTACTGGGTTTAGATGTTCATGATATGGAAGATTTGGGCGATTTAGCTGGGTATGAAGAGGGACGTTCTAGGAGCGATCGCTTTGGCTTAGGCTATCTCCGTTTAAATCGTCCTTTGCGTCCAGGAATGTTAGTCACAATTGAGCCTGGTTTTTATCAAGTGCCAGCAATTTTAAATAATGCCAATGTCCGCTCAAAATATCAGAATGTGGTGAATTGGCAGCGTTTATCTGAATTTGCTGATGTACGCGGAATCCGCATTGAAGATAATGTTTTAGTTACCGCAGAAGGTAGCGAAGTTTTAACAGCCGCATTACCAAATGATGCCGATGCTATAGAAAATTTAGTAGGTTGTTAATCTGTGCATCATGCCTTGCTAATTGATAGCGTAAACACATAGGATGTTACCTTATGATCAAAAAACCCATAGGATTACTACTCAACGGAGTTATTGTCACCTTCGGACTATTGCCATTATTAGCTCAAGCACAGCAGCCGGTTTCTGATACCCAAGTTGCGGCGATGGTAGAGGCATTGCGACAGGCTGCACCGCAGACCAAAAATCCCAACGATGGACTTTACAGCCAATGGCAAGTTAAACCAGAAACCCTCAAAGGCTGGTCAAGAACTTGTCTCAAACGAGAACTGACACCGACGCAGTTTGAAAACAGCCCTGCGATCGCTCGTCAAGTTGTATCCTGTATCATGCGCCGTGAGTTAACCAATCAGTTCCGTACCACCAACAATAATGAAATTGCATCTGTGCGCGGCGCAGCTTGTTGGTGGATGACTGGTAGCTATACAGGTTGTAACAAAAGCTTCACTGCTGAGTATGTGCAAAAAGTTGTCCGCTTTTATCAACAACAACGTTCAAAACCAGCAGCAACTCAATCATAAAAGGGCGATTACAACAGTTTTCAAATGAATAAGCCATGCGTAAAGCTCTCTTTTACAGGACTTACGCAAAAAAATTCATGAGAAAACGAACCGCATAGACGCGGAGCGGCTTCCCGCAGGGTAGGACGCAAAGGAATAAGAGTTTCAGAGAGTTATTGCGTAAGTCCTGTTTTAGAAAAAGACTGGCTTTATCCAGTTAAAGAGAAAGACTTTCCCAGTAAGTTAATGCCCATTCAAATGAACGTTTATCAAACCTTGTACCAATTTGATATATCTCTTCCCAAGAATATACTTTTTTTGAGACTCTTTCCTGTGTGCCTGCCAAGTTGGAGATTATTATGTAGTATTTGCCTCGTCCATGAACCTGCTGTTTAAGTGTATCTACTACTCTACCTGCTGGTCTAAAAGTCATTTGAACATCATCAACTGCTGGTTCCTTTTTGAGCATAACTGCGGGATGACCTTCTGAGCATACACAGTCTCCTTCATCTTCAGGGTCTTGTTTATTCTTAAAAAAAGACCACTGATGTCCAAAGTCACACATATATGCTCTATATTCTTTCATATATTTTCGCTCTCCTGCGCTTTATCAACTATTCACACTAAAATACTTACTTCATCTGTAGTGTTGGCATTTTCCCTTTGAAAAAATCAAAATTTACACCCAAAGGACGGTTTACTACTTCAATAAAGGTAGGTATCTGGTTGCTACAGTCGCAGTGAAAAATACTAAGCTGGTAGATAGCACGTTTAAACTTTAGCGGAAATTCCAAATCGCATTCATCGGCGGTTTAGAATTTCCCATTGGCGAACTACCTGTAATTACATTATGTTTGATGCTCTATCTGACCGTTTAGAAGCCGCCTGGAAAAAACTGCGGGGACAGGACAAAATTTCTCAATCCAACATTCAAGATGCATTGCGCGAAGTGCGTCGCGCCTTGTTGGAAGCAGATGTCAATCTCCAGGTAGTCAAAGATTTTATTAGCGAAGTCGAAGCCAAGGCACAGGGAGCCGAGGTGATTACCGGCGTGCGACCTGACCAACAGTTCATCAAAATTGTTCACGATGAATTGGTGCAGGTGATGGGAGAAGAGAATGTTCCCATCGCAGAAGCCCAGGAACAGCCTACTATTGTGTTAATGGCTGGGTTGCAAGGTACTGGTAAAACCACAGCTACCGCTAAGTTAGCTTTACATTTGAGAAAATTAGATCGTAGCTGTTTGTTGGTGGCAACAGACGTATATCGCCCAGCTGCGATCGACCAGTTGGTGACGTTGGGTAAGCAAATTGACGTACCAGTATTTGAACTAGGAAGCGACGCAGATCCCGTAGAAATTGCCCGACAGGGTGTAGAACGCGCTAGGGCAGAAGGTGTAAACACAGTAATTATTGATACTGCTGGTCGCCTGCAAATTGACGAAGACATGATGGCGGAATTAGCCCGCATCAAAGCAACTGTCCAACCCCATGAAACTCTGTTGGTGGTGGATGCGATGACTGGTCAAGAGGCAGCTAATCTTACCCGCACCTTCCATGAGCAGATAGGAATTACTGGGGCGATTCTCACCAAGATGGATGGTGATAGCCGTGGTGGTGCAGCGCTTTCGGTGCGAAAGATTTCGGGAGCGCCGATTAAGTTTGTGGGCGTGGGTGAGAAAGTCGAGGCACTACAACCGTTTTATCCCGATCGCATGGCATCGCGGATTTTGGGAATGGGCGATGTTCTCACCCTGGTAGAAAAAGCCCAGGAAGAGTTTGACTTAGCAGATGCTGAGAAAATGCAGGAGAAAATTTTGTCAGCAAAGTTTGACTTTACTGACTTTCTCAAGCAGTTGCGGATGCTAAAGAACATGGGTTCTCTGGGAGGCTTCATCAAGATGATTCCAGGGATGAACAAGCTCTCAGACGATCAGCTTAAGCAGGGAGAAACCCAGCTGAAACGCTGTGAGGCGATGATTAACTCCATGACTCGCCAAGAACGCCACGACCCCGATTTATTAGCCAGTTCTCCCAGTCGGCGGCGGCGGATTGCTGCTGGCTCAGGCTATAGAGAGTCAGATGTGACTAAACTGGTGGGTGATTTCCAAAAAATGCGATCGCTCATGCAGCAAATGAGTCAAGGTGGCTTCCCTGGAATGCCAGGAATGTTTGGCGGTGGCGGCATGGGCAACGCCTTCGCAGGCGCAGGCAATCGTCCCCCAGCCCCCGGATGGCGGGGTTATGGCGGTGATGCCACAGGCACGAAAAAGAAAAAAACCAAAGATAAAAAGAAAAAAGGCTTCGGTAATCTTTAATTATTGGGCATTGGGCATTGGGCATTGGGCATTGGGCATTGGGCATTGGGCATTGGGCATGGGGCATTGATAATTTGCTAATGACAAATGACTAATGACTAATGACTAATAGCACCAAATGCTAGACGAGTG
>NZ_JAIVFR010000419.1 GCF_020829685.1 Nostoc sp. CHAB 5715
GTCTCAAGCAACAAATGTTGAGGTAGAATCCCCAGCTAAATTTCAGATTTACTATAATACTGTCCTTTAAAATCTACTCAAATCAATGCCCACTGAATTGGTGGTTATTGGGTAATTAATATCTAGATGCCAGCGCTCATATTGAGGCTGGTATTCCAGTTTTTATCTATCAAAAAGAGAGCGATGGAAGGCTACAGTACCCCAGGGCAAACGCATCTAAATTACTCCTGATCACGACCAATCTTAAAAACCAACGAAAAAATCAGCATTTCTCGTTTGATTTGTTTTCCAAGCCCAAAGCGATCGCCAAAATCTTTGTCAATAAGCAGCAATTAATGCGACTAATTTTAAGCTTATTGATAATCAAAGGGTCTTGTTGACATGATGCGTTTGCCCTGTACAGTACCCCGTCCTCAATCAAGTAGGAAGTAGGGTAGGGGTAGATAGACAGGATTATTTTATGGATTTGATGCCCATCTTATAGCTTTTCCTAATCAAATGAGGTATTTCAGAGCAAGCTCTCGAAGAGCAGGGAGGTGTACACACAAGTTATCTAATTACCCAAAAGTCCTCCAAAACCTCACCCTGTCTTATCTTTAATCCCTCTCCTTAGTAAGGAGAGGGACAGGTTTTACGTAGTAAAACCAGGGTGAGGTATCTCAGGGGTTATGAGACTTAACCGTAAATTGCACTTGTGTGTACACCGTAGCTCGAAGAGCTCTTAGGGGTTGGGGGTGAGGTTCTGTACCTACTCAACTGAGAACCGCTATAATTCTCACCTAAGAAACTCTGAAGGAGTCAGATAGGCATTGGTTTGCCTATTTTTAATCGGTGGAGGTAAGGTACTTTTAGAAGCTATGGATTGCGGCGGGATTTGATATCGGTTTCCCCAACCACCATTCAAGTCTTCCGGTTGCCGACGAGGTGGTATTGTTTTCCCCGTAGGTAGGGGTACTGTTAAAGTTTGGCTAACTTGTAAATATTTTTCACCTTCGTTAGTAAAGCGAATCAACTTGCTTTCAAGCTTTTCAAGCTTTTCAAGCTTTTCAAGCTGTTGATTTTCTAACTTCAACTTTTGAGAATTTTGATTATCTGGCTGTTCCGACTGAGTAGCAGGATCGAAAATAGCTACAAATGTAACGCCACCTTCTGGAAACAGTCGTATTTGTGCTGGATTTGCTTGCCAGACCTCTTGGAAACTACCATTGGGTGAAACTTGCCACAGATTCAGCGCAGCCTCCCATTGTTCCTGTTTCACTTCCACAATTTGACGAGCCAGAATTGAACGGTTAATGTTCTTGTCTGAATTGAGTAAGGCTTCTGTTTGTCCTAATACTGGACGCAAATAACGCACAGCGCCCACTGTAATCTTACTAGATTCGGGCAGATTGGTACTACCGACGATATTGTATACACCTTTACTTGATATAGGTTGTATATCTCCGATTTTCATTTCCACCTTTTCTTGTGCTTTTTGAATACAGCCATAACTGGCAGCTAAAAGTATTAGGCAAGTGCCTATCTGGATATTAGTAGGATACAAAGCTTTAAATTTGGTCAAAATAGTCTTAAAATCAAATTTTTTCATGATAAAAGGCAGTTTAGCCGATTTATTTGCAAATAGCTCAGGTTTTTACCTATTATGCCCAATTTATTTTTGAAAATAACAAATTTTATCGACTCTTAATCAATTATTTGAAAATTGCAAACTTTATTCAATCTAGTGGTTAATACTCATTTAGTTTGCTAAAGTAGCGACATTGAATAACCTAAATATGTAGTTGTTACCCAACTAGGCTGATGAGGCAAACAGTACCCGATTGTTATAAATTTACTTTTCCAAGCCAGTACCACAAAGTTTATCCACTGCTTTGTACTGTCGCCGTCTCGATTTGCTGGGTACTGGCAGTGAGCGAAAAATCTTCAGCTCAAGTCAACCCATCTCAGCTAAAGACTATCGACTACCAATTGGGTTTAGCAGAACCGCTACCAGTGTCTAAATTACCCGTCAATAAGAGTCAATCTCAGTCAGGGTGGCAAACATTGCCGCCTCCACGCGTAACCACTGGTGTAGCAGCTGCACCGATCGCTAATCCAGTGTTGAAAGTTGTGGAACCCAAACCAGTCAACGATCTTCAACAGATGGAGAGTGCCTTCATCCAGCAGCAGGTAACTGGAAAAGCCCCGGCAGCAGCACGTAGTTCTGTTGCACCACGAGTGACAGTAGGTGGAGACACTTCTAACCTTAATTTAGGATTGCAGGGACAGATGAACGGCTCCGTGCCACCACTCGCCAACTTGTCTGCAACACCAGAATCAACTGCACCAGCAGCACCAACTTTTAATCAACTACTCAGTTCTCAAACAGCCCCCCTGTCAACACTTCCCAACTCGGATGCAACGCAAGAATTCACTGCACCAGGAGTAGCACCAACTTTTAATCAACTACTCAGTTCTCAAACAGCCCCCCTGCCACCACTTCCCAACTTGCCTGCAACGCCAGAATTTACTGCACCAGGAGCACCAACTTTTAATCAACAATTACTCAATCCACAGATAACACCATCAGTTCTCGGTACGACTCCCACTCCAAGCACAGCAGTGCCAGTTACCCCATCAATAACTACTCAACAACGTCGCCAACTGACCAGCAGTAGTTTAAGGGAACCCTCTTTACAATTTCAAGGAGTTTATATTACCCAAGGCGGCGACACCTCAGCGCGGGCGAGAGTGACCGGAGTCTACCCACTGTCTCCTCAAGCTTTGATTGGTGCAACCCTGGACTTAACAAGCCAAGGCAGCAACAGCAACTTAGATGACTCCCGAAAAGATGGTTTGAACGTCAACGAGCTTTATTTGGCGACTTCACTAGCAGGAGTACCTAATCTGCGGTTTGTGATCGGTCAAATAGATTTAACGTCTTATTTTGATCGCAACAGCTTTGCTAAAGATGGAGCCAGTCAATTCTTTAATCCAGTGTTTCAAACTAACCCAGCACTGGCGGCGACAGGAATTAGTTCCCGCACTGGCTTGTTAGCCGATTGGAGTATCACCGACAATATTGAAGCCAAAGCGGCAGTCTTTTCATCAGCAGACAAAATCGGTGACTTTTCTTTAGATGGATTTGCTGGCGAAATCGGCGTCCGTTACGGCAATGCAATTATTCGTGGTACTTATGCCAGCGATCGCGACGCCGGTGTTCGTGATAGCTTCCTTGAAAGCTATAGCATTGCCAGAGGTAACAATCAATTTGGCCCTGATAAAAATGATCGCGAAGAAGCATACGGCCTCAACGCCGAAGTCTTTATTCCCAATCTGAAGTTAGGTTTGTTTGGGCGCTATGGTCGCTACGAAAACCGCACTTTAGGAGAGGGTGCAAATACTTACGTCTTAGGAGCTAGTTTTTTGGATCTGTTTACCCCAGATGACCGACTAGGAATAGCTTATGGACGCGCTCTCTCTAACGATCGCCTCCGTCGTGGAGATCGTCCTGATGTATTGGAAATGTTCTATGATTTTAAATTTCTTGACAATCTACGGCTAGGCTTTTCGGTTCAAGCGCGTGATGATTTCTCAGAAACAGTCTTCGGTATCAGGGTGAAATCAGAATTTGATGTCACTCCCAGAGGGAGAATTACTCAATGAGTCAAAACAATATAGATAAAAGGCAAAAGGGAAAAGCTAAAAAAATTAAATATCGTTCTCTTTTTAGTTGTTCATTTTTCCTTTTTACTTACTTGCTAACTATGCCACCTTTGGTCAGCATTGCCCCCGCTCAAGCACAGAGCTTATCAGCATCGGCACAAAAGGGTTTTGCATTCTTAAAAAAAGGCTTGATTAATGATGCGATCGCAGCCTTCCAGCAAGCCCTCAAAACTCAACCGCAATCTTCCCAAGTTAGGTTAGGATTAGCGATCGCTTATCGCAAAGCCGGACGTATTCCCGAAGCTTGGAGTGCTTATCAACAAGTACTGGCGGCAGACTCCAACAACCAACTAGCTTTAAAGACACTTGGTATATTAGCTACTTATCGTCCTGAGTGGAACTTAAAAGGAATTGAGACTCTGACAACTTTATTAGAGTTAAATCCTAACGACTCAGAAGGTCGTCATTACCGTGCTCTACTCTACTCTTATCAAGGACGATTAAGCGAGTCCCTGGCAGATTACCAAATCGTGCTGAACAACAACCCCACGCCAAAGGCAGTCGTTGATGCAGCTCAAACTTATAGTTACAGTGGGGATTTTCCTAAAGCACTGGAGTTGTTTAACCGCTACCGCACCACTGGCAAAGCCATTACAGATTATGCAGCACTAGCCTATGGTCGCACCTTACGAGAAACCGGCAATCCTGGAGGGGCAGTACAGGTGTTAGAAGCGCAGTTGCAGCGCTCTAATAAACTTAACGAAATGGGGTTTGAAACCCGTAAAGAACTAGCTGTAGCATACCTTGCCAATCAACAACAAGCTCAAGCGTTGGCGGTTTTAGATGTATTACAGGGAAGGCCAGATGCGATTTTGCCCTTAGCGCGATCGCTTAATGAAATTCGCAAGTACACCAATAACCCCACCCTCACCCAGCAAGTCTTCAATCTCTACGGTCAAGCACTCCAAACCGATCCCAACCCTTCCCCCAAACTACTGCGCGAAGTCGCTGATGTCTTTACTGGGTTCCCCGAAGGACGACAAACAGCACTGCAACTGTATCGACGCGTGGCGTTAGAATTTCCCAACGATCAAAGTCTGGTGGTGCAGCAATTAGCTTTGGAAAATCAGCTAGGTTTACTCGGTAAAAATGACTTGAAACAGCGTTTGGCTACTGCAATACAATCAGCGCCGAGCGATCGCGTACAGTTGCAACAGCTAGCTAATGCTTTAGTGAACATTGATGTTCCCGACCCAGAATTTTTACCTGTGTACCAAAATCTTTTACAAATGGGGGTGAACGTACCATTTTTGAATTTCCGGGTGGCGCAAATGTATGTGCAGCGCCAAGATTTGAATGGTGCAAGGCAAGCTTTGGCAGCTTACACAGCTACTCCCGCAGGTGCTAAAGACCTCGCACCCCAATTACTAGCAGCAGAAATTGAGCGTCGTGAGGGTAGTCTCGAAGCTAGCGCTCAACGTTACCAAGCTGTGCTTGCTAGCAAGCCAAATAATAGCGATATTATTGATGCTGCTTTGGGCGGACTGGCTGGAGTGCGACTGCAACAAAAGCGTTTTGATGAGGCTGTGACAGTTTATGACCAATTGATAGCTCGCAATCCTCAAAATTTGTCGATTCAACTAGGGCGTGCTAGTATCGCCTATCAAGCCAAGCGGATCTCCCAACCAGAAGCAGAGGCAGTTCTCAACAATTGGTTAGCTACACAACCTGCAACCAATACTCCTCCAGAACTATACAGTTTGCTAGGAACGCTGCCTACTGATCCGCAAAAAGAAGCTTTATATAGTTATCTGCTAGAAGCTGATCCTACTTCCATACCACTACAACTGCGCCTATTACAAGTGATAGCAAAACGCAATCCTGCCCAAGCACAAGCGCGGATGAAGCAGTTGATTGCCCGTATTCCCAACACTTCTGACTCATACCAGTTGCAGGCAGAGTTGGCTCGATCTGTAGGTGATTTAAATTTGGCTAGCAGTACCTATCAGAATATTTTGGCGCAGCAACCAGATAACATCGATGCCCTAGCGGCTTTGGGTGGAATTCGCTTTGAACAGCGCCGCTTTGAATCGGCACAGGAGATTTATGCTCAAGTGTTGGCACAAAAACCGGAAGACAAAGGCACACGCCGCGCCCTTGCTGGATTGAATGCGATTTTAGATCAGCCTTTGACAGCACTGGCACAGTTAGAACAACTACAACTAGAAGCAGCCGCAGAAGGAGGAAACGATAGCGATGCATCTCGGCAAATACAGCAAATTCAAACAGACTTTCTGCTACGACGAGGATTTCAACCCCCTTGGGAAGACTATCAACGTCGAAACAGAAATTAGCGATCGCTTAAATCTTTTACAAATCAAACTGTTCTTAGGATGTGGTACTTCCCAAAAGTGGCAGCTATTACCTGCCTGATTGGTTTATCTGCCTGTGTCTCTAGTTACTCGGCAGCAAACCCCAAAACGCCGGATGAGCAAACTCCGGTAGCAAACGTCCCCACTGAAGGTAGTAGTCAAAATCTCACTGGATTATTAACCGATCTT
>NZ_JAIVFR010000041.1 GCF_020829685.1 Nostoc sp. CHAB 5715
TTGCTTTTCATTGAGAGAATCTTCATTTTTAATTAAGCTATATTTGCTTTTGTTTAATGCCTCTAATATTCCCTCTTTTTCTGATTTGTTATCTAGCGACATGGCTTCTCTCTTTTCAGTTTTACGCTTTGCGACACTTGCCCTTTTAGCATTGATTCTACTTCTTCATCACTTAAGCCATTTCTCTCGGCGACACTATGGATGTTACTATTTAATACTTGTTGCACTATGTCCGTCGCTAATCTTTTAGTATATCCTTTACTTTTATCTACAAAATCTAGTTTTTCACTAAAAACTTTTTGACAGTTATGACATTTGAATTGGCGACGATTTATTTTTAATATAACTGGTTTTTTACTCCAAGGTAAATCATGAATCATCCGCCAGTGATTTTGATGTATACTATGAGTATTTCGTTCACAGGAGGGACAAGTCGAATAATTCACACCTTTTTCTATTGTTATAATTATTTCTTCCCCTTCAATTTCTTGAAAATCTAATACTTTCATATCGGGAAGATTCAGGATTTGCTCTACAGGAAACTTCATAGCGATCGCCTAAAACTTTACGATGTTATAATATAGATTATAACTCTGGCTTTATTTAAGTATGCTTAATATTTCTTAAATGCTTATAAAATCTATATTGTAGGCATTGATATCACTAAATCATAGTTATTAAAATCTGGTGAATTCTAATAAACACCATAAAACTACCGGAAGAACCAATTTTTTAAATTCTTAATTACTTTTAATCTTCAGCGGTTAACACTTGTTCAGCTGTTAATTCTAACTCTGGAAAAATTTGAGATTGAATGCATTGAGTACCAACAAACTCTACTGGTTCGTATAATTCTTCAATCAATGTGAAAACAGTCACTTTGCTGGTTAACGGATCGACAATCCAATACTCTGGAATATTTAAAACGTTATACTCAACTCGCTTGGCTCGATAATCTACAATCTTTGTTGACTCACTGACGACTTTCACCACCAACAAAGGGTATGCTTCGTTGAGTTCAATAAGTGCCTCTCGGTTTCTCAACTCTCGCCACTGAGGCAACGGAATCACAACTACATCTGGAATCCTTGATGTATCCCATCTCCCAGCATGGGGGGAACGAACACCGATAACCATTTGTTTAGAAGTCCAATCCAACTTTAGCCGGAGAATTTCTGCTCGGAAAGAAACATTGAGAAATTCTGTTACCGCCCCATGTTGTCCACTTCCCAGACTCATGGGAATTAATTCTCCATTGACCAATTCGTAGCGGGTATCAGTGCCATCATCATATTTAAGGTATTCCTCAAAAGTTAGCTTTGGGGTGGTTATAGTCATTGCTTCCCCTTACAAATTTTTACCTTGGTTTGACAACTAACACCGAACAATTAGCCTCTTCCACAACTTGACTGCTAACAGAACCCTGGACAATTCGCTTCATCCCAATCAACCCCCGGCTGCCAATTATAATCAAGTCAGTTTTGTAAATATTGGCAAGGCGAATAATCTCTTCGGCAGGATCACCAGTTACCAGTTCTAACTCACTTGGGACTGATAACTTTTCCTGATAGTATTGCAGCTGTTTTTCAATCTGAAAATAAGAAAATGTTGGCGACTCTGGCTGAGGACGGTCGGCGGGTAGTTCCATTTCTGACTCTGGCGTAAGAAATACATGACAGAGAATAACCTTGACATCTTTTGACAACGCCAAATTATCCAAAGTCTGAATTACTCGTTCTGAAATTTCCGAACCGTCCAGAGCTACCAAAACACTATTTAGCACCGCTCTCGCCTCCTAAAGAGTAGACCCCTTACATAAGTATCTAGCAAAATTCGTCAGCAACGACACTAAACTAATTTTTTATTTGCCAATTAGTTTATATATTTGAGGATGACTTTTGCTATTAGCAAGGAACTGAAGTTCCTTGCTGGGGAACATGACTTTTAGGTTAAGTTGACACGTATGACAAGAAGTCCCTTATAAGAAAAAATTAACCATTCCAAATCACTCTTCTTGCTGTATTCGGCGTCGGACTGAATCAGCATGAGAAGGTAAACCTTCTGCTGTTGCTAGCACATCAATGGCACTAGCGACATTTTGCAGCGCAGTTTGGGAGTATTGAATAATACTAGAGTGTTTGAGGAAAGTTTCCACCCCTAATGCCGAAGCATAACGGGCAGCACCAGAAGTTGGCAGGGTATGGTTAGGGCCTGCCAAATAGTCTCCTACAGCTTCTGGTGTCGAGTAACCTAAAAAGATTGCCCCAGCGTGGCGGATCTGTGGTAATAATGCCCAAGGGTCTTTGATTTCTAATTCCAGGTGTTCGGGGGCAAATTCATTTGAGAGTTCTGCTGCTGCTTCGAGCGATTCCACAAGGACAATCAAGCCGTAGTGAGCGATCGCTTTTTCTGTGTCTATTCGCCGTGGGTGATCCACTAGCTGTCTTTCCAAGGCTAATTGCACGTTTTTCGCCAAAGCCGCATCTGTCGTCAGCAAAATTGCTGCCGCTATTGGATCGTGTTCGGCTTGGGCTAGCAAGTCAGCAGCTACATGCACCGGATTTGCGGTTTCATCGGCAATCACCAGCACTTCGCTGGGGCCTGCCAAAGAATCAATGCCAACGGTGCCATAGACAAGTTTTTTCGCTAGGGTAACATAAATGTTACCAGGCCCAGTAATCACATTCACTTTCGGAATTGTTTCTGTGCCATAGGCTAAAGCGGCGATCGCTTGTGCGCCCCCAATGCGATAAATTTCTTGCACTCCTGCTTCTTGGGCAGCTACCAAGACTGCTGGGTTAATTGCACCTCCTGGGCCTGGTGGTGTCACCATCACCACGTGAGGTACAGCAGCAACATGAGCCGGAATTGCATTCATGAGCACTGTACTGGGATAGGCGGCACGGCCACCAGGCACATACAACCCCGCTCGATCTACGGGGGTGTAGCGTTTGCCCAGCACTACTTCATCGTCGCCAAAGTGTACCCAGCTTTTTGGGACTCGCTGACGATGAAACGCTTCAATTTGGCGGCAAGCTAGGCGAACTGCGCCCAACAACTCTTTTGACACCTGCTGATAGGCTGCATCTAGTTCCGAGCCTGTGACTCGGAGTTCTTCTGCTTTCAGGGTTTGTTTGTCAAATTCGGCTGTGTAATGCAATACAGCTTTGTCGCCTTGGCGCTTCACTGCTTGCAAAACTTCCCGCACCGTTGCTTCTTTGTGAAGCACCTGTTCGTCATGGGTGCGATCGCAGATCCGTTGTAGTTCTGCTCTGACGTCTGCCTGCTGAGTAATGATTCGCAGCATGGAGTAAGGACAATGCCAAAATTATAATATTCACATCTGAGATTTAGTATTGCTCTTGACCCACTGGGGTGTGCAAGCTGACTCTAATTCTCTTCTCTAGCTTAACCTGGATTTTTTTGATACTCTCAAGTCCGCCAGCATCTAGTTTGCTTGAGAAGGCCACTTTATTGCTCAGTCCAACCAGCCTTGGCAGGCTAGCGGCAGGAAGCAGGTGTGCCATATCCCGCTACTCTTACGCCCTTACCCTCACTCCTTGCGGGGTGCTGGTGGTGTATTTACACATCCAATCCCCCAAATTTACAGGGGGTAGGGTCTGAGTAGAATTTTTATTTTCCTAACTTGTAGTAGTTAACATCTGTACAGAGACGATAATATAGTATCGATTCTATACTTTGAAACCCCTGAAATTTAGCTCTTTACAGTTCCTTGCCTTTGACAATACACCCGTTTTCGGGACAGATTGATTATATTGGCAATCACATTGCTTAATCAGGTGATCAGTTAGGGTAACTATTTTATTTCACGTACTTTATTTTAACGCATTTCCTAAATTGACGACACACCAAATTAAGGACTGGGGATTAGGGAGCGGGGACTAAGGACTATCTTCCCAATCTCCAGTACCAAATTTCCAATGATAGATTTTTTTTAGGAAATTATAACACTGGCAATTTGGATGCTATATTAGTAAGTCTAGTAGTGTGTGTACATATTAATAGTATTTTTGGAATTGACTGTGGCGAATACAAAGTCTGCTCTCAAGCGTGCCCAAATCGCAGAACGTAACCGACTGCGTAACAAAGCTTATAAATCAGCAGTCAAGACGCTGATGAAGAAATACATTAATGCTGTAGCTGTCTATACGGCTAATCCTACCCCAGAATTGAAACAAGAAGCACAGATTCGCTTATCCGAGGCTTACGCCAAAATCGATAAAGCGATTAAACGGGGTGTCCTTCACCCCAACAATGGGGCAAGGAAAAAGTCGAGATTAGCTCATAAACTAAAACCCCTAACTCAAGCAGTTGCTCAATAGTCATTGATGAGTCAGTGTCCTATTCTGACTCAGAGAGCCACAATGTGACAAAGGTTACTAAAATTTTGTAAGTAGTGTGAAACGCGAAGGGTAATGGCAAGCCAGTGCAGTCTTGAGGGTTTCCACACCACTTACTCTATGCCTCCCAACCCGTCCACCACCGCAGGGCTGTTCTATGAGGGAATTAAAATGAGTAGCAGGCGTGGTTTCCCTGTTGAGCAGTTTAGCGATCGCCGCTTTGCGATTGCAAAAGAAAGATTCACCCCGAGGGTCATTTGTGCTTAGTCGCAATCGGGGCTAATAATTTATGACCAATGACAAAGGGCAAAGAATGCAACTGATAGACACGCACGTTCATCTCAACTTTGATAGTTTCCAGCCGGATTTAGCAACAGTGCGATCGCGGTGGCAAGAAGCAGGAGTAGTACGTTTAGTACATTCTTGTGTTCACCCAGAGGAGTTTTCCAGAATTCAATCCATAGCGCACGAGTTTCCCGAAATCAGCTTTGCCGTAGGATTACATCCTTTAGATGCTGATAAATGGAATCACAAGACAGCCGAGAAAATCAAAACTTTAGCGAGTTCTGACTCTCATGTGGTAGCAATTGGAGAAATGGGGCTAGATTTTTACAAAGCTGATAACTATGAGCATCAGCTGATGGTGTTTGAGTCGCAGCTAGCGATCGCATCTGAACTAAACTTACCAGTGATTATCCACTGCCGCGATGCTGCTGTGGCAACTAGAGAAGTGTTGCAAAAATGGCACTCACTTAAAGGAGAAAGAGTGCGGGGCGTCATGCATTGCTGGGGAGGAACGCCAGAAGAAACTCAATGGTTTCTCGATTTAGGCTTCTACATCAGCTTTAGCGGGACGGTAACGTTCAAAAACGCCAAAGCGATCCAATCCTCGGCGGCGATGGTGAATAGCGATCGCCTACTGATTGAAACAGACTGCCCATTTCTCGCCCCAGTTCCGAAACGAGGCGAGAGGCGCAACGAGCCTGCCTACGTGCAATATGTAGCCGAACAAGTAGCTAAACTGCGTCAGGAAACGGTAGAAGCGATCGCCCATCAAACCACCCAGAATGCCTGTGAATTATTTGGTCTGTCAATATAAAGTGTGCTTTAATCTCTTTAGATTCCGTTGTGCTAAAAAAAATAAAACTCTAGGGAGGGAAAATATGCTAATATTATTCCCTCAAAAACATTTTGCTTGCGCCATAATGATAAAGGAAGGAACCTAAAATTTCTGAGCCTAATTTTCCGTGCTGTTATCGGCTTGGCCATCCTCCAAATCTCTACAAGCGGATGCTCTCCACACATGACTAACTGTAGCCAACCCAAGTTGAGCTAGATTGCACAACATCGGTTTGGCGTGTATCGAACCTATTCAAAATCGTTAAACAAAATTGCCTTGTGATTACAATCCAGCAAAATGAAGTGATTCTGATTCAAAACCGACAAGGTGCGGATCATTCCCTCAGTCTTAGGATATCTAGGATATCACTGAGACTATAAATAGGCGGGTGGATTTAAGACACACCGTCTAGAGCTGCGTCAGCAAATTAACGCGCTTTTTGGAGGGGAAATGAAGAAAGTAGATAAAACTCAGGAATATCTCAACTGTATATTCTTCTTGAAATGGTTATTGGGCATTGAGCATGGAGCATTGGGTATGGGGTCAGAGGGGAAATACTTTCGGCAACTTCTTCCCTGCTCCCATAGTAGCCAGTACCCATTACCCAGTCCTTATTAGAGGCGATTACCCCCTTGTCCAAATTGCTCATTCCAGCTTTAATCGCTGCGTTTGCCCACACCTGCTATTTACAGGTGTGTAAGAAGAAGCTCCCAAACAGCTACGGACACTGGCTAGCAGTGGGAAGCGTTAAATAGCAGTGTCTAAGTAAAAATTTAACCAGGTTGACAAAGGTAGAGGCATGACCAAAGACACATATATGGAACCCGCCTTTCTGTTGCCCGACTTGATTGAAATCCAGCGCTCAAGCTTTCGCTGGTTTTTGGAAGAAGGGCTGATAGAAGAACTTAACTCCTTTAGTCCTATTACAGATTATACGGGCAAACTAGAACTACACTTTTTGGGTCATAACTACAAACTCAAAGAGCCAAAGTACAGCGTCGAAGAAGCCAAAAGGCGGGATAGTACTTATGCTGTCCAAATGTATGTTCCCACACGGTTGATTAATAAGGAAACCGGGGAAATCAAAGAGCAAGAGGTATTCATTGGAGATTTGCCTTTGATGACCGATCGCGGCACGTTTATTATTAACGGGGCCGAGCGGGTAATTGTCAACCAAATAGTGCGATCGCCAGGAGTTTATTACAAATCAGAAATCGACAAAAACGGGCGACGTACTTATTCTGCTAGCTTAATTCCCAACCGGGGAGCATGGCTGAAATTTGAAACAGACCGTAACGATTTGGTGTGGGTACGCATTGATAAAACCCGCAAACTCTCAGCGCAGGTACTCCTAAAAGCTTTAGGGTTATCAGACAACGAAATCTTTGACGCTTTACGCCACCCAGAGTATTTCCAAAAAACCATCGAAAAAGAAGGGCAATTTTCTGAAGAAGAAGCCCTGATGGAGTTATATCGCAAACTCCGTCCTGGTGAACCACCCACAGTCTTAGGTGGACAACAACTCCTAGACTCTCGTTTCTTTGACCCGAAACGTTATGACCTTGGTCGCGTCGGACGGTACAAGCTTAACAAGAAATTGCGCCTTTCTGTCCCAGACACCATGCGTGTGTTGACTGCTGGGGATATCTTGGCAGCCGTAGATTACTTGATCAACCTAGAATATGACATCGGTAATATCGACGACATTGACCATTTAGGCAATCGTCGGGTGAGAAGCGTCGGGGAATTGCTGCAAAACCAAGTGCGGGTAGGCTTAAACCGCTTAGAAAGAATTATTCGGGAACGGATGACCGTATCCGATGCGGAAGTGCTAACCCCCGCTTCCTTGGTGAACCCCAAACCACTGGTAGCAGCAATTAAAGAATTCTTTGGTTCGAGCCAATTAAGTCAGTTCATGGATCAAACCAATCCTCTAGCAGAACTGACTCACAAACGCCGTCTTTCGGCCCTTGGTCCTGGTGGTTTAACCAGAGAACGTGCGGGGTTTGCTGTCCGAGATATTCATCCTTCGCACTACGGTCGGATTTGCCCCATTGAAACACCAGAAGGCCCCAACGCCGGATTGATTGGCTCCTTGGCAACCCATGCGCGGGTAAACCTGTATGGGTTCCTCGAAACACCATTTAGACCTGTAGAAAATGGGCGAGTCAGATTTGACCTGCCTCCAGCCTACATGACAGCCGATGAAGAAGACGACTTGCGGGTTGCTCCGGGAGATATTCCTGTAGATGAAACAGGACACATTATTGGGCCACAAGTGCCAGTCCGCTATCGCCAAGAATTTTCCACCACAACACCAGAACAGGTGGACTACGTAGCAGTGTCTCCCGTACAGATTGTGTCAGTAGCAACCAGCATGATTCCCTTCTTGGAGCATGATGACGCTAACCGAGCGCTGATGGGATCGAACATGCAACGGCAAGCAGTACCCCTGCTCAAGCCAGAACGTCCTCTGGTGGGTACTGGTTTGGAAGCCCAAGGAGCAAGAGACTCCGGGATGGTAATTGTATCGCGTACCGATGGCGATGTCACTTATGTGGATGCAACAGAAATTCGCGTCCGTCCTAAAGCTAATACCCCCGAAATTAAATACACCCTTTCCAAGTACCAACGTTCCAACCAAGACACCTGTTTAAATCAAAAACCTCTCGTCCGCATTGGTGAGCGGGTTGTTGCTGGTCAGGTATTGGCTGATGGTTCCTCCACCGAAGGCGGTGAATTGGCGCTAGGACAAAATATCGTCGTTGCCTATATGCCTTGGGAAGGCTACAACTACGAAGACGCAATTTTAATTTCTGAAAGACTGGTGCAGGATGATGTCTACACCTCAATTCACATTGAAAAATATGAAATTGAAGCCAGACAAACAAAACTGGGGCCAGAAGAAATCACCAGAGAAATTCCCAACGTTGGGGAAGATGCCTTACGTCAGTTGGATGAACAGGGAATCATTCGCATAGGGGCGTGGGTAGAAGCTGGGGATATCTTGGTAGGAAAAGTCACCCCCAAAGGTGAATCTGACCAACCGCCAGAAGAAAAACTGTTGCGGGCGATTTTCGGTGAGAAAGCACGGGATGTGCGGGATAATTCTCTGCGAGTCCCAAATGGTGAAAAAGGTCGCGTAGTTGATGTGCGCTTGTTTACTCGTGAACAAGGCGATGAACTGCCACCAGGAGCGAATATGGTAGTCCGGGTATATGTCGCCCAAAAACGTAAAATCCAAGTTGGTGACAAAATGGCAGGACGCCACGGTAATAAAGGGATTATTTCTCGGATATTACCGGCGGAAGACATGCCTTATTTGCCCGATGGTTCACCAGTGGACATTGTACTTAACCCCTTGGGTGTACCCAGTCGGATGAACGTCGGACAAGTATTTGAGTGCTTATTAGGTTGGGCTGGTCAGACCTTGGGAGTACGATTTAAGATTACTCCCTTTGATGAAATGTACGGTGAAGAGTCATCTCGCCGAATCGTGCATGGCAAATTACAAGAAGCACGAGACGAAACAGGGAAAGACTGGGTATATAACCCAGATAACCCAGGCAAAATCATGGTGTATGACGGTCGTACTGGGGAACCCTTTGACCGAGCAATCACCATCGGTGTGGCTTATATGCTGAAACTGGTGCATTTGGTGGATGATAAGATCCACGCTCGTTCCACAGGCCCATACTCACTCGTGACTCAGCAACCCTTGGGTGGTAAAGCACAACAAGGTGGTCAACGGTTTGGAGAAATGGAAGTGTGGGCATTGGAAGCCTTTGGTGCAGCTTACACCTTACAGGAATTGCTCACAGTTAAATCTGACGATATGCAAGGACGGAATGAAGCGTTAAATGCGATCGTTAAAGGTAAGGCAATTCCTCGACCTGGAACCCCAGAATCCTTTAAGGTGCTAATGCGCGAGTTGCAATCATTAGGGTTAGACATTGCCGTACACAAGGTAGAAACCCAAACAGACGGCAGTTCCCTAGATGTAGAAGTCGATTTGATGGCAGACCAATCAGCCCGTCGCACACCTCCTCGACCAACTTATGAATCTCTTTCCCGCGAATCGCTGGAAGAAGATGAGTAAATAAATGGGGGGTGGGGAATGGGGAGTAGGGAGTAGGGAGAGATGAGGGAGCGAGCAGGGGAAGTAAATTTTTCCTCATCCCCCTCATCCCCCTCATCCCCCTCATCCCCCTCATCCCCCTACTCCCCACTCCCTACTCCCTACTCCCTATTCCCTAATTATGAGACCTGCCCAAACTAATCAGTTTGACTACGTAAAAATCGGCTTGGCTTCCCCGGAACGCATTCGCCAGTGGGGCGAGAGAACATTGCCCAATGGTCAAGTAGTCGGTGAAGTTACCAAGCCAGAAACGATTAATTACCGAACTCTCAAGCCTGAGATGGATGGCTTATTTTGTGAGCGCATTTTTGGTCCAGCGAAAGATTGGGAATGCCATTGTGGTAAGTATAAAAGAGTCCGTCACAGAGGTATTGTCTGTGAGCGCTGTGGGGTAGAAGTCACCGAGTCACGGGTGCGTCGTCACCGCATGGGCTATATTAAACTCGCTGCACCAGTAGCTCACGTCTGGTATCTCAAAGGTATTCCTAGCTATATTTCCATCCTGTTAGATATGCCCTTGCGGGATGTGGAGCAGATTGTCTATTTCAACTCTTATGTTGTCCTCAGTCCTGGTAATGCCGAAACTTTAACTTACAAACAACTACTGAGTGAAGACCAGTGGTTGGAAATAGAAGACCAAATTTATAGCGAAGATTCTGTGCTGCAAGGCGTAGAGGTAGGTATTGGTGCTGAAGCACTGTTGCGCTTGCTTGCCGATATCAATTTGGAACAAGAAGCGGAAAGCCTACGCGAAGAAATTGGCAACGCCAAGGGACAAAAGAGGGCCAAGCTAATTAAGCGACTGCGGGTGATTGACAACTTCATCGCTACTGGTTCCAAACCAGAGTGGATGGTAATGGCAGTTATTCCCGTGATTCCCCCCGACTTGCGCCCAATGGTGCAGCTAGATGGCGGACGGTTTGCCACCAGCGATTTAAATGATTTGTATCGGCGGGTAATTAACCGCAACAATCGTTTGGCACGCTTGCAGGAAATTTTGGCACCAGAGATTATTGTACGGAACGAAAAGCGGATGCTGCAAGAAGCAGTGGATGCTTTGATTGACAATGGTCGGCGGGGACGCACTGTGGTAGGGGCAAATAACCGACCCTTAAAATCTTTGTCCGACATTATTGAGGGTAAGCAAGGACGTTTCCGACAAAACTTGTTAGGTAAACGGGTTGACTACTCTGGACGTTCTGTAATTGTGGTCGGGCCAAAGCTGAAAATTCACCAGTGCGGTTTGCCTAGAGAAATGGCGATTGAGCTATTTCAACCATTTGTGATTAACCGCTTGATTCGTAGCGGCATGGTAAATAATATCAAAGCTGCGAAAAAACTGATATCGCGTAATGATCCCAGTGTTTGGGATGTCTTAGAAGAGGTGATTGAAGGACACCCTGTAATGCTAAATCGGGCACCAACGTTGCACCGTTTGGGTATTCAGTCTTTTGAACCAATTTTGGTAGAAGGTAGAGCGATTCAACTGCATCCTCTGGTGTGTCCAGCGTTTAACGCCGACTTTGACGGCGACCAAATGGCGGTACACGTCCCTTTGTCATTAGAAAGTCAGGCTGAGGCCCGGTTGTTGATGTTGGCTTCTAACAATATTTTGTCACCAGCCACGGGTAAACCCATCATCACGCCCAGCCAAGATATGGTATTGGGAGCCTATTACTTAACAGCAGAAAATCCCGGTGCAACAAAAGGCGCAGGAAAGTACTTTTCTTCGCTAGAGGATGTAATTATGGCTTTTCAGCAAGAGCAAATTGATTTGCACGCCTATATCTATGTGCGGTTTGAGGGTGAAATAGAATCAGACCAACCGGATACAGAACCCCTGGAAGTGACGGAACACGAGGATGGTACGCGCACATTACTCTATAAGTTCCGCCGAGTCAGACAAGACGCTAAGGGTAATGTAATTTCCCAGTATATATACACAACTCCTGGTCGTGTTATTTACAATAATGCCATTCAGGAAGCACTTGCAAGCTAAGGGAGTGGGGAGTGGGGAATGGGGAGTGGTGAATTCCCTACTCCCTACTCCCTACTCCCTACTCCCAATGACTTAGGACTAATGACTAATGACTGAAAAAATGATTTTTCGCAATCGGGTGGTTGATAAGGGTCAACTAAGAAATTTAATTTCTTGGGCCTTTACGCATTATGGTACGGCGCGAACCGCAATGATGGCGGACAAACTGAAAGATTTGGGATTTCGCTACGCTACCAAAGCAGGGGTTTCTATCAGTGTAGATGACTTGATGGTGCCACCAACTAAGCGATTGCTCTTAGAAGCAGCCGAAGAAGAAATTCGCGCCACCGAAACCCGTTACCAACGGGGAGAAATCACTGAAGTAGAACGCTTTCAAAAGGTAATTGATACTTGGAATGGTACTAGTGAAGCTTTGAAAGATGAAGTCGTTGTTCACTTCAAGAAGACTAATCCCCTAAACTCCGTATACATGATGGCATTCTCCGGGGCACGGGGTAACATCTCTCAAGTCCGGCAATTGGTGGGGATGCGGGGACTGATGGCAGATCCTCAAGGGGAAATTATCGATTTGCCCATCAAAACCAATTTCCGTGAAGGACTGACTGTGACGGAATACATTATTTCGTCTTACGGTGCCAGAAAAGGATTGGTGGATACTGCCTTGCGGACGGCTGACTCTGGTTATCTCACCCGCCGTTTGGTGGATGTATCCCAGGATGTAATTATTCGGGAATTTGACTGCGGCACCACCAGAGGAATTCCCATTCGACCAATGACAGAAGGTGCTAAAACCTTGATCCCTTTAGGAACCCGCTTGATGGGACGGGTAATTGCCGAAGATGTGCTGCATCCGGTGACAAAAGAAGTAATTGCACCACGCAATACCCCAGTTTCTGAGGACTTGGCGAAGAAAATCGAAAAATCTGGGGTGGCAGAAGTTGTGCTGCGGAGTCCCCTAACTTGTGAAGCTGCACGTTCTGTCTGTCAACACTGCTACGGCTGGAGTTTAGCCCACGCCAAGATGGTGGACTTGGGCGAAGCTGTGGGGATTATTGCCGCCCAAAGTATTGGCGAACCTGGTACTCAGCTAACCATGCGGACATTCCACACAGGTGGTGTGTTTACCGGGGAAGTGGCGCAACAAGTTCGTTCTAAAATCGATGGGACTGTTAAGCTTCCCCGCAAACTGAAGACCAGAACATATCGTACCCGCCACGGGGAAGATGCACTCTATATTGAGGCTAATGGCGTCATGCTTTTAGAACCAAAAAAAGTAGGTGATGTCACCCCAGAGAACCAGGAGGTTCATCTGACTCAAGGTTCAACACTATATGTATTTGATGGAAATCAGGTAAAACAAGGTCAGTTGTTGGCAGAGGTTGCCCTCGGTGGACGCACAACTCGGACTAATACAGAAAAAGCAGTTAAAGATGTTGCCTCTGACTTGGCAGGGGAAGTACAATTTGCCGAAGTAGTTCCAGAACAAAAAACTGACCGTCAAGGTAATACCACAACCACAGCCGCACGCGGTGGCTTGATTTGGATTTTGTCTGGAGAAGTTTACAACTTGCCGCCTGGTGCAGAATTGGTGGTGAAAAATGGTGATGCGATCGCTTCTAATGGAGTTTTAGCAGAAACCAAGTTAACCAGTTTACACGGCGGTGTGGTGCGCTTGCCAGAAGCTACCCCAGGTAAGAGTACTAGGGAAATTGAAATTATCACTGCTTCTGTGGTACTAGACCAGGCAACGGTGACAGTCCAAAGTTCCCAAGGGCGTAATAATTACTTAGTCTCCACTGGCAACAACCAAGTATTTAACCTCCGGGCTACACCAGGCACAAAAGTGCAAAATGGTCAAGTGGTAGCTGAGTTAATTGATGACCGCTATCGGACAACCACTGGTGGTTTCCTGAAATTCGCGGGTGTAGAAGTCCAGAAAAAAGGCAAAGCCAAGCTGGGTTATGAAGTCGTGCAGGGCGGTACCCTTTTGTGGATTCCCGAAGAAAGCCACGAAGTTAATAAAGATATCTCCTTGCTGTTGGTAGAAGACGGTCAGTTTGTAGAAGCTGGCACCGAGGTAGTAAAAGATATCTTCTGCCAAAACAGTGGTGTGATAGAAGTTACCCAGAAAAACGACATCCTGCGGGAAGTTGTGGTTAAGCCAGGGGAACTGCTGATGGTGGACGATCCAGAATCAGTTATCGGGCGAGATAACACCTTCATCCAACCAGGTGAGGAATTCCAAGGCAACGTCGCCACGGAATTGCGTTATATCCAGTATGTGGAGACACCAGAAGGTCCCGCCCTATTGAGTCGTCCAGTAGTTGAATTTGCAGTACCGGATAATCCAGATGTGCCATCAACTACATCGGTGAGTCAACAAACCGGGCGATCGATTCAGTTGCGGGCTGTGCAGCGACTACCTTACAAAGATTCGGAACGCGTCAAATCTGTTGAAGGTGTGGAACTTCTGCGAACCCAGCTAGTGTTGGAAATTGAGCAAGAAGGGGAACAAGACCATAATGCTTCACCCCTTGCAGCAGATATTGAATTAGTAGAGGATACTGAAGACCCAGAAGTTCAACGTTTGCAACTGGTGATTTTAGAATCCTTGGTAATTCGTCGAGACATTACTGCCGATGCCACCCAAGGTAGCACCCAAACCACACTTGAGGTACAAGATGGACTTACCATCGCCCCTGGATCTGTGGTCGCACGTACCCAAATCTTGTGTAAAGAAGGCGGGGAAGTGCGGGGCGTCCGCAAAGGAACCGAAAACGTGCGTCGCTGTTTGGTGTTGCGCGACGCTGACAGGCTGACCATTAATACTAGTACTGTGCCAAAGGTGAAAGTGGGTGACTTGCTAGTAGAAGGTACAGAAGTTGCTCCTGGAGTTTTTGCGCCAGAATCAGGACAAGTAGTGGACGTTAAAAAGTTAGGAGTAGAGACGCGATTAATCGCGTCTGTGCAGGAGTTAGGAGTTAATTCCGAAACTCCTAATTCCTCACTTCAAACTCAGAACTATGTTGTTACTAGCCGTATCGGTCGCCCTTATCGAGTCAGCCCTGGTGCTGTGTTGCAGATAGAAGACGGCGATTTGGTGCAACGGGGTGATAACTTGGTGTTGTTGGTGTTTGAACGCGCCAAAACCGGAGATATTATTCAAGGTTTGCCCCGGATTGAGGAACTACTTGAAGCTCGTAAACCGAAAGAAGCGTGCATTTTATGTCGCCGGGAGGGTGAAGTTAAGGTAGTTTACGCTGAAAGTGGTGATGAAGCGATCGCTATCAAGGTCGTAGAATCAAATGGCGTGGTAACAGATTATCCTCTAGGCCCAGGACAAAATTTGATTGTGCCAGATGGATCGACTGTGTTA
>NZ_JAIVFR010000420.1 GCF_020829685.1 Nostoc sp. CHAB 5715
CCGATCTACTTCAAAGAAGGGTTAAATTGAATCTAGCCCTAGTTAAGTTGAGATATCTGCTCATGACAACCTCAGTAGAGTATATCCCCGTTACCCCGATTGAGTACCCAGATGAGGATGGTAAGCCAATGGCTGAAGGTGATTTACAGCGCAAGTGTCTCGTATACGCTACCACTGTGCTGGAAATTTATTTTCAAAATCACCCAGATGTATACGTTGCTGGTAATCTATTTATTTACTACGAAAAAGGTTATCCAGAATCAGTCGTAGCCCCAGATGTATTTGTAGTGTTTGGAGTGGAAAACCGTGACAGACGCTCTTACAAAACTTGGGAAGAAAATAATCAAACCCCAGATTTTGTTCTAGAGATTACCTCAAAAAGCACCCGCAGCAAAGACCAAGGTGCAAAGAAAGGAATTTATGCCTTTCTAGGAGTGCGTGAATATTTCCAATATGACCCCACAGGCGATTATCTCAATCCCCAACTCCAGGGTTTACACTTGGTCGATGGGAATTATTTTCCAGTAGCAGCCAATACCCTGCCAGATGGTACAGTGTCCCTACCCAGTGAAGTTTTGGGGCTAGAGTTACGCCTGGAAGCAGGAAAACTACGTTTTTACAATCTAGCTACGAGTCAAATACTTCTAACTCATGAAGAGGAAGCAGCTGCACGACAAGCCGCAGAAGAGAAAGCGCAAAGATTAGCTGCTAAACTTCGAGAATTAAATATTGATCCAGATAGCCTTTAGCTAAATCCGGCAGTGTTAATAAAATAATAGGGTGAGTATGATTTACCCACCCTAATTATGCTTAGTAAATTAGACAATAATCTCAAAGTTTTCCATTAATCTTACGCCTAATGATTTCCATCTGGGCTTGCATATCAGCTTCTGTCACAGGCATAGGATAGCCTTTAGAATTAGGGTCACGTTTGCTCATTAAAAAACGTAGAGCTTCAATGTCTTCGCGGTTTTCCACCACGTAAGCTCTCAACTCTGAAAAACTCATTTGCTCATAATTCTGGTTCATTGACAAAATCCCAGATTCCATTACTTAGTACAATGATTTGGAGTTCATCTCTAGCCAGGATGTAAACTTGCCCTGTTTTGTCGTCAAATCGAAATAAACGGATGTCTTTGTAAAGATTTGACAGCATTTGACAAACCCGTACACAGGCTAAGGCTTGCTCTGTTGTTGGTAAAATAAACGAACGCTCCTCACTACCAATATAAGGTGGGCAATGCCCACCCTACTGCTGTTGATTATTTTTTGTGAGACTATAGCGGACGATAGACGCGATAGTTGATTTCGGGGAAGATATTATCCATTAACTCGACTTTTTCCAACCAACCACTGTCAACTTTGCCGACTTTAACATCTTCGTAGAGCTTATTGAACCGCATTAGGTGCGATCGCGTCCGTCTAACTGCATAGGGTACCATTGTTCCCGTCCGCATAATAAATGCCCAGTCGGAAGATTGTGCTAATAACAATTCCCTCGCCGCTTGGTTGAGCGCTCTCCACTGCAATTCATCCTCTGGTTCCAAACGCGAGATTTCAATCATCCGTTCAGCAGCTTTGTGCAAATGCGGATAAACCCATGCATTCGTTTCATTCAACCAATATTCGTGGAAACCCTTGAAACCCCAACTCGACTGCGAAGGACGACAGACTTGCTGCGTCGGCTGTTCCCGCAAATAGTCTGCTAAATGGGTCATTTGATATGTTCCTTGGTCATACCACGACTTGCGGAATAGGTAATCGATGAACCAAGGGCCTTCATACCACCAATGTCCAAATAACTCTGCGTCATAAGGCGAAACGATGATTGGCGGGCGCTGCATTATACCATAAAGATGCTCAGATTGCCGCTCTCGATTATACATAAAGTTAGCAGCGTGTTCTGCGGCCTTTTCCCTAGCCCAATACGGATCGTAAAGTGCTTTATCTGAAAGTCCTAAGCCACGTCCCGTAATTTTGTGATACTTAATACCCGTATTCTTCCTCTGACCATTAGGCATGATGTAGGGCTTAATGTATTCATACTCTGCTTCCCAGCCCAAATCTTTGTAAAATTCTCGATATTCTGCTGCTCCAGGATAGCCTACCTCAGAAGACCATACCTGTTGGGACGATTCATGATCTCGACCAAAGGCAGCAACACCAGTTTCTGTATAAATTGGGGCATAAGTGCCAAAGCGCGGACGCGGACGGGCGTAAAGGATACCATGCCCATCAGTAAGGAAGTAGCGTAACCCAGCATCTGCTAGCATCCGCTCTACACTTTCATAGTAGGCGCATTCAGGCAACCAAATGCCTCTGGGTGCTTTTCCAAAGGTTTGCTCGTAATGTTCGCAGGCTACCTGAATTTGTGCCCAGACTGCTTCTGGATACATTTTCATCAACGGCAAATAGCCGTGAGTAGCGCCGCAAGTGATGATTTCCAGGTTGTTACTGTCTTGGAACTGCTTAAAAGCTGTCACCAAGTCACCTTGATTGCCTTCCCATATCTGACGTGCTTCTTTAAACTCAGTAATGTAATGTTCGGCTAAATAACGAAGATGTCCGTTATTGACATTATGTTCTGCTTCTAGTTCTATAAGTTCTTCTAGTTGGGCTAAGTGTGCGTCATAGCGTTCTTGCAGCAGAGGATCACGAAGCATCGACACTAGAGGTGGTGTCATACTCATCGTAATTTTAAAGTCGATACCGTCTCGCTTTAAGCCTTCAAATACTTTGAATAATGGAATGTAGGTTTCTGTGATGGCTTCATAGAGCCATTCTTCCTCCAGCACGTAGTCACTTTCCGGGTGACGAACGAAGGGCAGATGTGCATGGAGTACAAGCGCGACGTAGCCGATAGCCATAGTGATTTTGGGGTGATACTTGTAAGTTGAAGGTCGAGAGGTTTGGCAGAAATTAACAATATTTTAAGACTTATGGGGATCGTAATACCAATTTGAAATCACATTGGGGAGCATCTCACTTTTGTAAAAATACCCCTAGCCCTGACGATTGGAATTCGCGGCTATACAGACAAAACCCACTCCGGTGGGTTTCAAACTCCTTATTTTTTACTTTCTAACTTGGGTTTGTATTGACTCTGCTTTTTAGCTTCAAGGTGGATTCTGGATCAATTTGTTGGTAAAGTTGAGTTTAAAGAGCGATGCCTACGGTGGTCACTGAGCCTGTCCTGAGCTTGTCCTGAGCTTGTCCTGAGCGTAGCCGAAGGGCGCAGCCGAAGTGCGGGCTACGCCTACGCCAGAATTATCCAAAAAAACGTTCAACTTGAACGCCAAAACCCGCTAACAGTGGTGATGTGATTTCGTCATCAGCCACCAAGGTTGTGATCAGTTTTAATTGGGCAGCTTCTCTGCGATAAACTTCTAGCTGCTGTAATTGCCAATTTGCAATCCAATATTCTTGGACTCCTGTGGATGAGTATAGTTTCAGCTTGGCTTCTCGATCTCGACGTTCGTTAGTTGTCCCAGGAGAAAGGACTTCCACAATGAGTTCTGGCGCTCCTCTCAAATGCCCTTCCTCATCTAGCAATTGTGCTAAACGCTCACGACTAATCCAAACTACATCGGGTATGACATTATCGGCATCTGTAAAAATTATGCCGGGAGTTTGACGGGTTTCCCCTAGCCCACTAGAGCGAGACCAAATTTGTAACTCTAAGCATATATTACCGGCAGTCCCTTGATGTCTCCAGTGAGGCGCTCTAGTCACAAATAGTTCTCCGTCAATAATTTCATAGCGCTTCCATTCGTCGGTTGTGAGTAATTCTAAGTCTGAGGTTGTCCAACGGACTTGATCAGATATTGTTTGGTTCATAGGACTATTTTTCCATGCCTAGTTTAGAGATAAAAATTCTATTTTCAGAATATTTGCTCAGGATCAATACCTGCGCCTCGCAAGCGTTCTGCCAAGATTGCAGCCCGTTGACGTTCTTGTTCTAGTTGTTGGTTTGTTTGCTGTAACTGTTGGTTTGCTTGCTGTAACTGTTGGTTTGCTTGCTCTAACTGTTGATTTGATTCTTCCTCTGGCAACATCACCAACTGCCTGTCTGGTGTAAAAAAGCGTAATTTGCCTAAATATACTGCCAAATACAGCCCTAATTGCTGACTCCACAACCAACCTGACTCAGTGGGTACAAGGTCTTGATATTGCCCATCAACTAAGTGAAATCCCTGTAATTCTAGGTTGTTTGGGTCAAACCAAAAGTAATCTGGAGTGCGAAATGTATTTTGGTAAATTTGCTTTTTCAAACCTTTATCAACCGAGGCAGTGGAATTAGATAACATCTCAATAATCACATTGGGGTATTTGCCGTCTTCTTGCCACACAACCCAGCTTTTGCGGTCTTTTTTTTCTGTATCTAAAACCACAAAGAAATCAGGGCCTCGAAATTCTTCTGACTTTTTCTGGTTAGGACTGAAATAGATAGTCAGGTTGCCAGTAGCATAAAAATCCTGACGATCGCGCCACCACCATTTAATCAGGCGGATAAGTAAATCGATTTGTTCGCGGTGTAAATCAGATTCCAAGGGGGGTTCGTCACTATAGAGGTCGCCTGGTGGGAAAATTATACTCTCAGTGACATCTTCTAAACTAGCGGTGGCAGCAAGGGGCTGAGACATACAAGATAGGTTTTCTATTTGTATCCATGCTATCGTGACCAACCTTTACATAGAAGCGCGTAGGCGCAGGCCGCACTTCGATATGGTTCAACTTTGCTCACCAGCCGCTCAGTGACCATTGTAGACATCGCACTCCTTATTCCTCATCTCGATATAACTCTTGCAAGTCCTGTAACTGAGTCTTGCGGGAAATGCGGCGATATTTTTTACTTTCTAACTTGGGTTCGTATTGACTCTGCCCTTTGCCTTTGCTTTTTAACTTCATTGTAGATTCAGGATCAGCTTGTTGGTGCAGCTGAGTTTCATGAGCGATCGCATCATCCAAAAATTCTAAATAATGTTCATATCGTTCCCAGTCTCCCCGCACCACACACTCAGGCTCGTCTCGATGCAGACAATCACTAAACCGACAGCTAGCAACTGCTAACCGCTTTCTTGCTTCTGGGAAATAATGGATTAATTCTTCTGGGTTACAATCCATATCCGGCTGATTAAAGCCAGGAGTATCTGCAAGCATTCCACCGCTAGGCAACTCAAATAATTCTATATGGCGAGTGGTATGACGACCACGAGCTAGTTTGCCAGAAACTTCTCCTACTCGCAGCCCAAGAGAGTCAATCAGGGAATTAATCAAGCTGGATTTACCCACGCCGGAAGGCCCAGCAATTACAGTAATTTTATTGCTCAAATATTTAGCTGCTTGGTCAGTATTTATACCATTTTTGACGCTGATAAATATTGGTTCATAGCCCCAACTAAGTAGGCGATCGCTAATTTGCTGCTGTTCCTGCTGTGTAATTAAATCACTTTTATTCAAACATAAAAGTACATCTAAGCCAGTAGACTCAGCCTTAATCAGAAACCGACTCAGTTGATAAGGTTCCAAAGGTGGATCGGCAACGGCAAATACCAATAGGATTTGGTTAACATTGGCGATCGCCGGACGATCCAATTCACTTTGGCGGGGTAAAACATCAGCGATCGCTCCCCGTCCCCCAGCCCAATCTGGTTCTTCTACCACAACGCGATCGCCTACCATCACCTGTTGTCCGATTTTTTTCAGGCGTGTTCGGCGAGTACAGAGGAGGAGGAGGGGATGAGGGGGATGGGGAAGATGAGGAGGATCTTGCTCCCTCATCTCCCTTATCTTCCTTATCTCCCTTATCTCCCCATCCTCTTGATCCAGCTGTACTCGGTAAAAATTAGCCTGCACGGCCACCACCGTACCCAATAACTGTCCAGTTGCAGCAAAATTTTCCCCTGTCATTGGCTAGCAACTGGACGGCGTACTAACAGAGAAAAATAACTAGTGCAGTTTGTAATTTGTTCCACCTGATAACCTGCCATTGTTAGACTATCGGGAACCTGCTCAATCGGCTCACCAGGGTCTAGCCAGACTTCTAGTAAACCTCCCAATGGCATTTTCTCCAGACGTAGTTTTGTCCGCACAAAATTAATTGGGCAAGGAGTGCCGCGTAAATCAAGTTGAGCATCAGGAGTTAAAAGAGAAGAGGGCTTCATTCATTACTTAAATAAATTTCCC
>NZ_JAIVFR010000421.1 GCF_020829685.1 Nostoc sp. CHAB 5715
AAGCGATCGCAGCTTTTGCTTTGTGACATCTCCTACACTGACTCTGCGAGTACAGTGTAGGCTTGGAATTTCTTGATGCTGAAAAAGCAGCAGTCTGTCCGGTTAAACTGATAAGGATAAAAGTAGCAGATCAAGCAGTGAATAACATAGTGCGGTTAGTTTTGACAGCAATATTGCTGGTGCTAGTGACAGCTTGTGGCAGTATCGGACTGCTACCGACTAGAGAGTTAGTGCAAAAAGCGATCGCACTTGGGCTAGAGCAAACTCAACAAAAACTTAGCCAGCAGTTGGATCTAGATTTTCAAGGATTTGAAATCAAGCGGCTATCAATTACCCAGGAAGAACCCCTAACCATTGAAAATTTACCAGCTTTCCACGTTCGAGGAACCTACGATTTAATTTTAAAGCTACCAAAACGGCGCTTGAGGCAACCAAAAAAACCTTTTGACGTTTACCTGCAAATTCAGCAAGAAGGTAAAACCTGGCGATTGCTACTTCCAGAAAAGAGTAGTAAAGATACTCAATCAATTTGGCGTAGCTATCTAATATCATGTCCGATAAATTACTTGTGATATGTCAAAAGCGAGTGGAACGAAGTGAAACGAAGCAATCACAACGTCTGGAGCGATTGCTTCACTCCGTTCGCAATTGACTTGTGTTTAACCGGACGTGATATAATTCAGTAATTGATACTCACTGACAGAAATTAGGTAATACTAATTCTTCATGAAGATGCAGATAATAAGACCCCCTGTAGTCCCCCCTTAATAAGGGGGGACGGCGTAGCCGGGGGGTAAATATATGCAGCTTTACAAAGAAACGGTATAATACTAATTCTTCATGAAGATGTACATAATCTTTAAAAACGAACCGCCAAGGAAAGTTAAAAAGTCAAAAGCTCGCTATTCACCCAACAATTGAAATATCAACAGACGGACGTAATTTTGCACAAACTGATAAAACTTGATGAATTTCATGTGTCAAAAACTGATCAAATAGTTCCTGATCTATCCTCAGATTGGAGTCCAGCGTAGTAAAAGCTTGTTGATATAAAATGTAATCGAATCTTGATGCCCATTTTCTTGCTCCTAATCGCGCTGTTATGGAGCAATTATCAACCATAAAAGCGATGCCTTTGTGGTGCATATAGGGATTAAGAGAATCCACGCTTTCAATAATGGATTCGTTAGCGATTTCTGAGTAGGAGTGCCCTTTTTCTCGAAGTAAGTCTACTTGAGCCATCATCGTCGCAATATAAATGCCTGCGGTGATGGGATTAACGGCAATATTTTCTGGTTGTCTTTTCGCACGGACACTAGCGCCAACTTGCCACATTTGGGTTCCATCAATATTTTTCATAGGATAGCGTTGATGCCGATGTTCTGCTTCAATAACACTCTTGATTTCGCTTCCAGAAGCAACATCGTCATATATCTCCATCAAAATTTCAAAAGCAGGATGATAAGCAGCAGAGTAGGCTTTCTTAAAAGCTTCCTGATCTGTTTCATTCAAAAACTCGTAAACAGACAAAATTCCCTTTTGGGAAATCAGCTTAGTAATTGGGCCAGTGAGAGATTCCACACTCTTAGTAAACGCACTTTCTTTAGAGAATCCTTGACCAATAAACCAACGGTAAAGACTTTCTACAATCCCGTGAACTGCTCCAAGTAACACGCCTCTTTCTCCAAAGATATCAGATTTATATTCTTCTTCAAGTGTAGTTTTAAATGTAACAGGTGAACCTATAGCAATTGACCATCCAAGTGCATAATCTGTTGCTTTGCCGTTAATATCTTGATGAATGGCAAAGCTCGAATTAATGCCAGCCCCATTCACTTCTTTGCCTTGCTCATAAAGTCTCCTAACTGAAAGTCCCATCCCTTTGGGACATACGGCAATCACGTTAATATTTTCTGGAAAATCTTTACCAATACTTTTGAGGTATCCCAGCAAAAATCCATGAGATAAGCCGAGTGTAGAACCTGGGCAAAGAGACTCAAAAATTCGCTCTATATTGTTAGCTTGTGCAGCATCAGAAATTAGAAGAATGGACAATTGTGAAGACGAAAGCACTTCATACATCTCTCCCAATGTGCCATCATCTGTGGTAAAGCCAGCTTTTTGAGCTAATGGAATAGAAGTCGAATTTTCTCGCAGACCTATTTTGACTTTAATATCAGTTCCCCTAAGAGAATCTCTTAAATTCTGTGCTTGGGCAGAACCTTGAGATGACCAACCAATGACTCCGATTTGCCCAATACCTGCAAATGCTTTAGGTAAAAGTGGAAAAAGATGATGCCCTCCCCGGATGATATATTCTTCTGTATTTGCTAAAAGAATTTTTTCTTTATTAAATGTCTTGGTGTTGAAGTGCAAACTACTCATAGACTTATTACTACAGTGCTATATTTCGCATCGACTAGCTATTACATTAGGTGCTAGCTGTCACTCTGTCCAACACATTTTTTATAGTTAATTAACACTTAAAAAGTTCAAACAATGGAGCTAAGGCATTTACGCTACTTTGTCGCAGTTGCAGAAGAATTACATTTTGGTCGAGCAGCCCAAAGACTCCACATGGCGCAGCAACCTCTAAGTCAACAAATACGCCAATTAGAAACAGAATTGGGTGTTTCTCTATTCCACCGCACCAAGCGTCAGGTTCAGCTTACGGAAGCAGGAAAAGCTTTTTTGCAGGAGGCGCGTCAAGTTTTGGATAAAGCATCTCACGCAATAAAAGTGGCAAGACTTGTTGCACAGGGAGAAATTGGACGACTTGCTGTGGGTTTCTCTGGTTTTGCAACTTATAGCATTTTGCCGAAAGTTCTTCAGGTATTTCGAGAGCGTTTCCCTAGCGTGGAATTGGATTTAGAGGAAATGACAACCAGCGCTCAAGTACAGGCTTTACAAAACCGTCAAATTCATCTTGGGCTGATGATTCCCCCTGTAAATGATGCGTCTCTAAGCTTGTCTATGATTCTGCAAGAACCATTTGTGGTGGTTTTGCCAGAGTCTCATCCTCTAGCTAAAAAGCCGGAATTAACTTTGTCCGCCTTAGGCAATGAATCTTTCATTTTAGTGTCGCGTCATTTAGAACCTGGCTACTATGATTTATGTATCAGTTTATTCCAACAAGCTGGTTTCAGTCCTAAAGTTGTCCAAAAAGCAAGCCATAAGCAAACAATACTCGGTCTTGTTTCTGCTGGTATGGGTGTTTCCCTTGCTCCTGCATCAATTCGTAATATCTACAGGAGAGGGGTTGTTTATACCAATCTCAACACGTCAATAGCAAAGGTGGAGCTTGCAGCCGTCTGGCGACAAGATGAGTCATCACCTATCTTGCAAACATTTATTCAGGTCATTAGAGAAATTGTTCTTCAGAATTGATTTATGGTTGACCTATTGAACACCAGAATTTTTGAATTGTGAATTACGTACAATAAGATATGTGCTACTAGAAAAACTATCACAAGCATTCTGAACATAAAAATTTTTGAAGTTGGAATTTTGCACAGTGGGATATGTACTACTAGAAAAACCATCACAAGTATTTCCGTATAACTGCTAGGTACAGTAATGTAGGGTGGGCTTTGCCCACCATATCCGGGTTTTGGTGGGCAAAGCCCACCCTACGTGTATTTCAAAAATCAAATAGGAGTCCTATACTAGAAAAACTATCACAAGCATTCTGAACATAAAAATTTTTGAAGTTGGAATTTTGCACAGTGGGATATGTGCTACTAGAAAAACCATCACAAGCATTTCCGTATAAATGCTAGGTACAGTCATGATCGAGGTAATAGTTTCACCAAAGACAGGATAAGATGTATATCAACTTTTTCATCAGTTCCATTGCAGGAATTGTGGTGGTAGTGCTAACAGCTTTTGCCTTACTGCAATGGTTGCACATCCCTGCTGGTAACTTTCTTGATTGGGTGATTGGTGGTGCAAGCTTTTGGTGGCTGTTGGTAATTGTTACTGTACCGTGGAATGTGCATTTTCAAGCCAAAGAAGTCTTAGCAGAAGCAGCACAATCCAAAGAGAAAGGAATTCCAGTTGATGAGAAACAAGTAAAATATGTGACAGTATTGGCAAAGCGATCGCTCTGGGTTGCCATTGCTTTACACTTATTCTCAGCCGTTGGTCTTTATACTCTTGCTGCCACTGGTATTAGTATGGTTGGGTATATAAGTTCTGGTGCAGCTTTGTTATTAACAATTCTGCGTCCAGCGATTCGAGCTTATGAGTATTTATATGCGCGGTTAACGATGATTCGCCAAGAATGGAAGTATCCCCGTGAAGATATTGTTGAACTGCGCGATCGCTTCTCAATATTAGAACAAAAAATCCAGTCATTAGAGGAGCAACTTAACCCAGAACAATCCTATTCATTACCCGCAACTCAACAACGCTTTGCCGAAGAAACTCGCAGAGATTTAGCTCGAATTGCTGCTAATTTAGAAGAATTACGCGCGACAAATCAAACTGAACATGAGCGGTTGGCGAGAGAAGCAAGAAATGCGATCGCGCAACTTTCCACCGACGGGCAATTTCTCGATCATGTCCGCGAAATTATTCGATTTTTTAAGACCGCTTAATTAAGCTGTTACGCATTTAAGTTGCACATTAACTGGTGAGGTTGTCCTTTGTCATTTGTCCTTTGTCATTGGTAAAGACAAATGACTAATGACTAATGACGGTCTACACGGAAAATAGTGCAATAAGCTGATGCGCGTCTAGATTGTACATTGCAATTGTTAAGACTGTCATGCAGTCAATGGTCATCTGTCCTTTTAAATACAAATGACTAATGACAAATGACTAATGACAACCCTCACGAGTAAATATACAATTTTATTTGCGTAACAGCTTATGTTCGCCGATTAACTAGAGTAGCGCTAGCTTGGTCAACAGGCATCAGCACAACTTCATTAATATTGACATGGGGCGATCGCGTCACACAGAAAAATATCACATCAGCCACATCATCTGCTGTCAGGGGCGTAACTCCTTGGTAGACTTTGTTGGCGCGTTCAGCATCTCCGTGAAAGCGCACATTGCTAAATTCCGTTTCTACCATACCAGGGTCAACGGAAGTTACACGTACCCGCGTTCCCAACAGGTCTTGTTTTAAACCTTCAGAAATTGCCGTCACAGCAGCTTTGGTAGCACAGTAGACATTACCACCGGGATAAGTTTGATGTCCAGCAATGGAACCTAAATTTACTATATGACCGCGATCGCGGCTCACCATTCCCGGAACGACATAGCGGGACACGTAAAGTAAACCCTTAACGTTAGTATCAATCATGTCTTCCCAATCTTGAAAGCTGCCTTCATGCAACTTGTCTAAACCACGACTTAAACCAGCATTGTTGATGAGAATGTCGATGTCAGACCAGGCAGAGGGTAGAGTAGAAATAGCAAATTCAACAGCGTTGCGATCGCGCACATCTAGCTGTAACAAATGAATTTCAATACCAAATTCTTTAATGAGAGTATCTGCTAGCTGCTGCAAACGTTCCAACCGTCGTGCTGCTAGGATTAGTTTTGCACCTGCACCAGCAAAGATTCTCGCGCAAGCAGTACCAATACCACTACTTGCACCAGTAATAAAAATGATTTGATTTTCTAGGGAAGTCATTGAAAAAAAGTCAATAGTCCAGTGTTAATTTAAATACACAATTTAGCAATTTAGCAAGTTACTGACAAAGAAAATTTAGAGCGACCTATTTTCGTTGAGTGTGACCTCGCAATAATAAACGCTGAGTTGCAGAGCTAAACGTAAATGTCAGTGCTTGCTTTTACGACATAAACAGTGCATTGATAAACTGTGTAATGCCCCACATTTAAGCCACGTTTAGTATCACTGCTAGATGTACTGTAATACTCAGGTTTTGGAACAAAATGTCGATGATGATGAATTACTCTAAAGTAGTCTGATGCTATGAAAGCGATCGCTTTCATGATTTTAGGACTTACGCATTGACGCAAAATACATAGTATGTAGGGCTTGAAAAACCACATCTGTCGTAGGGGCACAGCATTGCTCATACGTGTCAACTTAACGTAAAAGCCATGTCCCGCAAGGAACTGAAGTTCCTTGCTAATAGTAAAAGTCATCTGAAGATGACTAAATATAGCCAAAAATCTTTAGTCTACTTTAGTAGACTT
>NZ_JAIVFR010000422.1 GCF_020829685.1 Nostoc sp. CHAB 5715
TTCGCTTAACCTCGGGCGAGGTTTTAACCAATATTCATTACCCACTCGTACAGAATTCATACCTGTTTTCTGACCGGAGGCGGAGCTTTCCTTGCTCCGCTCCTGAGTTCTGAATTCTTCTTATAAAGGTTTGTCATATTTTTAGCTCCTATGAAATTGGTAGTTGGAAACCTGCACCTGATTTATTTTTATATGCAGCTAAAAACTTGGGAGTTAACGCTCAATTATGTACTGTTGTAGAAGATAGTATTTTGGGTGTACGTGCAGGTATTGCTGCTGGCATGAAAGTTTTAGGTTACAGCAGTCAAAGTGAAGCTATTCAACTTGAAGAATGTGGAGCGCGTGTTTTTTACTCTATGTATCAACTGCCTGATTTACTTTGATTTAGAGTCATAATTTTTCAGAGATTAAATCTTAAAAATAAGAACTTAATGTCACAATGATCTCAGTTTATAAAACTGTATTTTATAAGGATGAGATCATGATGAAACAGGTCAGAAAACTTAACCATTCTCAAAATGTGTAGATAAAAAATATATGAACAACACAATCTATATTTCAGATTTAGATGGCACACTGCTCACGAACAAAGCGATTCTATCAGAATTTAGTAAAAGCAAGTTGCAGGAACTATTGGAGGACGGACTGCTGTTTACAGTCGCTAGTGCACGCAGTGTGTTTTCTATGCGTATAGCTTTGCATGGCTTAAAACTGCCTCTGCCAATTGTAGAGTTCAATGGAGCTTTTATTTCTGATTTAGCTTCTGGTCGTCATGAGATTATCAATAGCATTGAGCCAGACATAATTGATGATATATACCAGCTAATTTGCAACTTTAAATGTATTCCTTTTATTTCAAGTTTTAATGGTTTAGAAGATTGCTGTTATTACAACGAGATTATCAATGAAGGAATGCAGTGGTATCTTGATGACCGATTATTTCATCAAGATAAGAGATTGCGATCGCTCTTTGAATTAACCGATTCATTCCGCGACCAAATCGTCTGTATTACCATTATTAACCATACTGATATTCTCTCTGAATTAGAAATCGCTATCCATGAAAGATATGGTGATAGAATAGAAACCTATCATTTTGAAAATAGTTATTCTCCTGGCTGGTACTGGCTAACAATTTATAGTCATAAAGCAACTAAAGCTCAAGCAATCCTTACTCTACAAGAAACCTATGGATTGAGTAGCAAGAAGTTGATTGTATTTGGGGATCATAACAATGATATTGAAATGTTTCGCATAGCCGATTGCGCGATTGCTGTTGCCAATGCAACTGTAGAATTAAAACGCTACGCAACCCATGTAATTGATTCCAATCAAGCGGATAGTGTGGTGCGATATATCTATCAAGATTGGAGCAAAATGAAGGCTGAAGTATGAAATTATTCCACAAATATAAAATTGTACACCCAAAGTTACTTAAAATTGAAAGAATAAACAGAGTCGGAATAGCCAGATGAAAAACGATTTGCACCATTACATTGAAATCGCGGATGGAGTCCGCAGTGGTAAACCCTGTATCGCTGGTCCCCCCAAAGCATCGGGGCGACTACAGGGGGTCTTATTATGTGCATCTTTATACAGAATTGGTGTTAAGCTTTTTCGTAGCTCAATATATATAGTGCTTGACTTATGTTTTCACAAGATGTAATTTATCAATATTAGAAAAAACATCGATAAATTGATCGACTTTTAGTATTTTGGAGAATTCCAAATAAAAAAATAGCTCAAAAATTCTCTTCTTCTCATTTCTCTGTGCGGCAGTCGCTCATGGGGGAAACCCCCTTGGCGTTAGCCTCTCCCTTTGGGAGAAGACCGCGCTGCCTTGCCTCTGTGGTAGCCTGTGACGAGACGCTTTGCGAATGCGTCTACGTTTATTTTGGTAATTTATTTATTGGAAGTCTATTAACAAAAATAAAGATATTTATTGTAAATTAGCCTGAGTTTAGAGTTAACAGTTTCTGCATAGTATCAAAGATTGAAAGTTTTCTTAAGATTTATTGTTATAAAATACAGATTTTTCGACAATAAATAATGTAATGCGAGAAATAGATTACCGAAAAATACAACGAAAAGGGGGATTGTTGATCTAAAATCTAAAATCTAAAATGATATAAGTTTTAAGAAAAGTTGAATCTTATTGATGAACTACAGGCATTCAATTAGAAATAGCAAAAGTGAGAATATTAGGTATGGAAAAAAATATTGTTTTCTCACACTAATATTCATTCAAGGAATAGCGATCGCACTCTTATTCATCAATACAACCGCATTTGCAGCCACAGTCAATCCCTGTCCCCAAGGTATGGCGATGATTTCAGGAGGAACGTTCAAAATGGGGTCTGATAATTCCAGTTTTGTGGAGGAGCGATCGCCTGGAGATGTAACGGTGACTAACTTCTGTATTGATAAATATGAGGTAACAAATGCACAATTTGGGGAATTTGTCAAAGCTACAGGATATGTGACAGTTGCAGAGCGTCCCTTATCTGAAGAACAGTTTCCCGATTTACCCGATGAGCAGCGATTACCGGGTTCCCTAGTGTTTGAGATAGCAAAACCAGGTGTCAAGCAAGTTTCCTTTCTGAGTTGGTGGCATTGGACTACTGGCGCGAATTGGCAACATCCCTTTGGGCCAGACAGTGCGCTCACTAACAAATCCAACTACCCAGTTGTTCACATAGCTTACGAAGATGCCCTAGCCTACGCCAAATGGTCAGGAAAATCCCTACCCACCGAAGCTCAATGGGAATACGCCGCCCGTGGTGGCTTGGATGGTGCAACCTATGCTTGGGGCAATGAATATTCTGAACATAGAGCCAACACTTGGCAAGGAATTTTTCCCTTTTTCAACACCAAAGCCGATGGTCACTTGGGCATTGCTCCCGTCGGTTCTTTTGCACCCAATGGTTATGGACTCTATGATATGACCGGCAATGTTTGGGAATGGACTACTGATTTTTTTCAAGTCGGACACGATCGCAAATCCCATCAAATTAATCCTGTTGCCTTAAATCAAAGCTTTGATCCCAAAAAGCCTGATGAATCAAAGTTACACGTGATCAAGGGGGGATCATATCTCTGCGCTCCCAATTACTGTAGCCGCTTCCGTCCGGCGGCACGGGAGTCAGAATCACCGGATACGGGAACGACTCATATCGGGTTTCGGCTAGTTAAAAATTTGGCTTCCAGCACACTACCTTTGATGAGCAACAATAATGGCACAACTGACTGATCCTCAAAAGAGAGATTCTTTGTATGTATCTCTCAAGTTAACTTCTGGTGCGATCGCCTTTTTGAGTGCCCTGACGCTAATATTTTCTAGTCTCTTACCTCTACCTGCTTGGGCGGACTACGGCGACAAATTGCCATTACCCCAACCATCTTTTCAAGGCAAAATTGGCATTACTTACAAAGAATCCCAACCAGACTTCCCCAAACCCATTAAGGCTCCAGAAAATGCACCAAACGTGTTGCTGGTGTTGCTTGATGATGTCGGTTTTGGACAAACCAGCACCTTTGGCGGTCTGATCGATACGCCTAATTTAGACCGTCTAGCAGAAAAGGGATTGCGTTATAACCAATTCCACACCACAGCACTCTGCTCTCCTACCAGAGCCGCATTGCTCACGGGACGTAACCATCATTCTGTGAGTACGGGTGTAATTACGGAATTAGCCACAGGCTACCCAGGTTATACTGCGATTTTACCTAGAAGTGCGGCAACGATCACTGAAGTATTGCGAGACTATGGATATAACACGGCGGCCTTTGGCAAATGGCACAATACCCCAGACTATGAAACCAGTGCAGCAGGCCCATTTGATCGCTGGCCGACAGGTTTAGGTTTTGAGTACTTCTATGGATTTCTGGGCGGTGATACCAATCAATGGAGTCCAGCCTTGGTGGAAAATACCCAACATATTCAGAAACCAAGCGATCGCCCTGATTATCACCTCACCCCTGATCTAGCAGATCATGCGATTAAGTGGATTCGTACCCAACAAGCGATCGCTCCAGATAAACCCTTCTTTACCTACTTTGCCACTGGCGCAACCCATGCCCCACACCATGCGCCCAAAGAATGGATCGACAAGTACAAGGGTAAATTTGATCAAGGTTGGGATAAATTACGCGAAGACATCTTTGCTCGTCAGCTAGCCTTGGGTGTAATTCCCGTCGATACTAAGCTAACTCCTCGCCCAGCGGAACTCCCGGCTTGGGATTCCCTCACTCCCACCGAGCAGAAAGTTTATGCGCGTCAGGCGGAAGTATTTGCAGGTTTCCTCAGCCATACCGATGCACAAATTGGTAGAGTCATTGACGCCATCGATCAACTGGGTGAATTGGATAACACCTTAGTCTTTTTCATCGCCGGTGATAATGGTGCGAGTGCTGAAGGCGGCTTAACAGGTAGTGTTAATGAATTAAAAGTCTTTAATGACGTAGCAGAAAGTCCTCAAGAAGTTCTCGCGGCTTTAGATGATTTAGGTGGGCCAAAAACCTTCAATCATTTTCATGCAGCTTGGGCTTGGGCAGTAGATAGCCCCTTCCAATGGACAAAACAAATTGCTTCTCACTTCGGCGGAACCCGCAATGGTTTAGTTGTGGCTTGGGGCGAACGCATCAAAAATCGTGGTGGACTGCGGAGCCAATTCCATCATGTAATTGATATTGCGCCTACAATTCTGGAAGCTCTGGGGATTGAAGAACCAGAGGTAGTCAACGGTGCAAAACAACAACCCATCGAAGGTACTAGCCTTGTCTATAGCTTTGATAATCCTGCTGTACCATCCCATCACAAAACCCAGTATTTTGAGATGCTTGGCAATCGTGGCATTTACGATCAAGGTTGGGTAGCAGCCGCTCGTCATGGACGCTTACCTTGGGAGCGTGTTTCCAAAACCACCTTCGATGAAGATAATTGGGAACTATACGATATTACCAAAGACTTCAGTGAATCCACTGATTTAGCCAAGCAGAACCCTGACAAGTTAGGGCAACTACAAAATCTATTTCTCAAGGAAGCAAAGAAATACAAAGTTCTGCCCTTGGACGATCGCTTACTTCAACGGTTTGATGTCAAAACCCGTTCCAACCTAACCACAGGACGCAATAGCTTTACTTATTACACATCTGTTGCAGGGATTCCCGAAGGCAGCGCTCCCAATATTAAGAATCGCTCCTTTAGCATCACTGCCGATGTAGATGTTACCAAAGATGGTACTGAAGGCGTTTTAGTCACCCAAGGTGGACGTTTTGCGGGTTGGAGTTTCTTCTTGAAAGAAGGTAAACCCACCTTTGCTTACAACTTCTTAAATAGCGATGGCACAATCATTCAATCTTCTCAACCAATTGCGATCGGCAAATCCCAAATCAAATTTGACTTTACTTATGACGGTGGCGCTCCGGGATCAGGTGGTACTGGTAAGCTCTTGATTAATGAGCAGCAGGTTGCGGAAGGCCGCATTGATAAAACCGTAGGCTACCGATTTGGTTTAGATGAAACCTTTGATGTTGGCCAAGATACTGGCACACCTGCGGTAGATACTTACCAAACACCCTTTGCATTCACCGGCAACTTACAGCAAGTCACCCTGGAATTGAAGTAATAGGGATTGGGGACTGGGGACTGGGGTAATTTATTCCTCATCCCCCTCATCCCCCTCATCCCCCTCATCCCCCTCATCCCCCTCATCCCCCTCATCCCCCTCACCCCCTCCGCCCCTCTGCGTGAGATAAAAAATCATGAACGAAATCTTGTCACTAATCGACAAACTCGCACTTTTCACATTTATCGTGTTCACCATGCTGGGTGCAGGGTTAAGTCTCACCATACAACAGATTTGGGAACCACTCCGCAACCTCCGCTTAGTCATATCATCGCTGCTGACAAATTTTGTGCTAGTGCCGCTTTTTGTATATTTGTTACTACAAGTAGTACATTTAAGCGAACCACTAAGAGATGGCTTACTGATCATGGCAGTAGCATCAGGGCCTCCAGCACTACCGAAACTTGCCCACATAGTCAAAGGTAATATAGCTTTCTCGGTGGGATTAATGATGTTGCTAATGCTGGGCACAATTTTTTATATGCCGATTGTACTGCCCTTAGTGGTGGAAGGTGTGGTTCCCAAATCTGTTGTATG